>NZ_DATEMB010000025.1:0-59044 GCF_035276005.1 Rhizorhapis sp. | reverse complement strand
ATGACAGGAAATGAGACCAGATAGACCGCATCAACAGCAAAATCAGCGAGAAATGACCCTCTCAGGCCGCCACACTGCGCGGCACGCCGCTTTCGTTACCGGCCAACGCAAATATTATCCGGTTCTTCGAGGTGTCCAGCTTTGGCTTAACATGCCGGGGCTTATTCAAAAGCCATCGCAGAAGTTCTTCATAACTCGCTTCTTCGGACTCGACTTGCGAGAAATCAAAATAAATGCGGCCACCGTAGAAGGTAGGAACAAACGCCTTTCCCGCTTCATCTACCTCAGTGACAACAGTAGCGTACTTGTCCTGTTGAGCTTTCGCGTACAGGTCTGGCGTCAGAATTTGTGCTTCCGCTCCAACTCCTCCCGCCCTGCCGTTGGCTTTTTCAGCATAAACCTTGTCGCATATCATCATCACTTTTGAGACAGACTGGTCCGTGACCATCTGCTCCATGAATGCATGAGCGTCGTGACCCGGCTTCAAATTCCATTTGTCTAGAATAACGTCAACGCCGTCCTCCACTAATCGGGAGGCTAACCGCATCACCCAAGCCTCGTGTGCAAGCGAACTCCACGAGTAGGAGATAAACGCTCTGATATGTTCTTGTTCGGCGGAGGTTGTTTCGTTCATACTTGCTCCTAACTTCTTCAAAGCAGGGCGTCTATAGGTCGCCCTTGGCGCTACCAGTTACTTGACGGAGCAATCTTGATGGCAGGATCACGGAAGAAGCCGCAGGGTATGAGTGGCCCCATAAAATTGGGAGGGGGCGGAACCGCTTGGGAAGTGATCCAGTTTCCCGACGAAAAGGCAGCGCGCGAACAGATGATCGCTGACATCTTTGCATCAGCGTTTGAGCAATGGGTCGCGGGTCAAAGCGAACCGTCAATCGCGCCGATACAAAGCGTAGAGCAAAATGCGGAATATGATCTTGATTTCACCATCGGCACGGCCTTGGGTAAAAAGCTACTAGAATTGGCCGAATTTGCCCCGCTGAACACCCACGGGCCAAAGTTTGAAAACGCGCCTCCCTCGCTGCATCCAAGCGAAAAATCTAAACTTGCTTTGGAGTTGGTACACGACAAGTCCGACCACCAAGGAGGCAATGACCGCGTCCTACTTCTGTATGCTACGGAGCATGGCTTTTGGCTCGACCCTATAACTATCGAAATCATGCGCCGCAGACTGGCCGATGCCCCGCCCCGCTTTGATCGCGTTTTCTACCTGAGCATCCATGATCCCAAAACCGGATCATTGAGTGAGATTTATCCGGGCAGCCCGCATCATATGTTCGGAGAGCACAGCGATGATAAGTTGGCTGGAATGAATGTAATCATGCCGCACCCCACCGAGATGGAAGGCCGTCAGGCCTGGGAATGTTCAGGAAGCATCCGCTACGGCAATGGCATGTCGCCCATTCGCATCAAGATCGACATGCCCGCCACATTGAAAATTCGAGGCGCGTGAGCTTCGCTAAAACGGGCGTTGCGTTACAAACTGCCCCCGGATATAGACGTGGCTTCCGGGGCAACCTAGCTGGCCCACGGAGGCGGCTATACAGCGCCGTAGGCATGATGACGATGCCCTTGCAGCTATCCCAACCTGATCGACATAGTAGTCTGATTGTGGACGCGGATAGCCGTGCCTGACGCATCCTTGCGGGCAGGCCGGGAGTGAAGCCTAGTCAGACGTGGGGTAAGACGCTTGGAAACCGTGGCCGCACGGAGGGAGCGCGACTGTGGCCCCGCACGGGGATTTGCCTTGCTGGTATGCGCCCGTCTGCGATGCCGCCCGAACCAGCGAACGGATCATTGAATTAAAGATAATAGTAGGGTGGCAGCATCAACCTTGTATGCGCCCAGTAAGATTGCCGCCCCTGCTATCCAGCGGGTTAGACCGGATTGCAGAGCGATCCAGAACGCCAGCCACGGATGCCCATGCCGCAGGAAGGCGCTAACCTGCCGAGTTACATTTTCATCGGAATTGCGCCGCATATACTCCTCCCAGCAAAACAAACGTCATGCTGGGAAATGGCAGACGCCCTTCGGGCTGTGGGACCACGAATCAGGGTTCCGGTCAAGGGGATAGCGGCGAACACTTGAAGAACAGCCTGCGCAGTACCGCGCGTTTGCGCGTCTTCGTTAGTACATCTTGGCATGGAAGTCCGGCGACCAGTACGTCCACGACCTGAATTTGGTATGCTGTCACGAGACGGCAACTCCGACCAGACGCGAGCCGGTTTCCCCCGTAGGCCCTCGCGTGCGGGTGTCGTTTTCCCTGCGCGTGCGGTTCATTGGCACGCGGACGCGAAGCTGGCCGTGTCGAAAACGGTCGGTTCCGGCACACCCTGTAAGCCCGTGTCGAAAATTAGCTTGACGCACATTTCGGAACGATCATAATAACGGCACACCTTTTCGGAACAGGAGGCCAGAGTGGCACGAGCTTTCGCATACTGCCGGGTAAGCACGGGCGATCAGACGACAGACAATCAGATCAGGGAGGTTGAGGCCGCAGGCTTCGCAGTGGAGCCTAAGCGGATCGTGACGGAAACCGTCTCCGGTTCCCTGCCTGCGATGGAACGCAAGGGCTTTGCGAAGCTGTTGGACCGCATGGAGGCCGGTGACGTGCTGATCGTGACCAAGCTGGACAGGCTGGGCCGCAACGCAATGGACGTGCGGGCCACGGTCGAACGGCTGGCCGGGGAAGGCATCCGTGTCCACTGCCTCGCCCTGGGGGGCGTGGACCTGACAAGCCCGGCAGGGAAGATGACTATGGGCGTCATCGCTGCCGTGGCCGAGTTCGAGCGGGACTTGCTTATTGAGCGGACCCAATCGGGACTGAGCCGGGCAAAGGCTGCCGGGAAGGCGCTGGGGAGGCCGTCAGCACTCACAGAGGAGCACAAGGAGGAGATCGCCCTGAAAAGGCAGGCCGGAGCCTCTGTGCGGGCGCTGGCGAAGGAATACGGGGTCAGCCCATCCGCGATCATGCGGGCCGGGCAAATTCAAATGGAGAATGAATGAATTGAGTGACGTGAAGAAGGGCCGAAAGGTCAAGGTCGATCCGGTGACGGTCGCCAGATGGCGGCAAGCGCGGAAGGCCAGCATTGCAGCGACGGCAAAGCGGTTCGGGATCAGCGCGAAAACCGTGAGCAATTATTGCCGGGACTTCGGGGCGGAAGCCGAGCGGCAGCGGGCGGAATGGCGGACTAAACGGGAGATCGAGGAGGCAGACCTTCTTGACGAGGGAGCGCGGAACTTCGCAACCCTGCTAAGCTGGGCGCGTGAGGCCAGCGAGACATTCGAGCAAGACCCATCGTGGGAAAACTTCTTCCGCTGCATCAGCGCAGCGAACCGGGTCATACCGAAGCAATACCGGAACAAGAAACCCGGCGAGTGGTGAGGTCGAGGGCGGTGGCATGGCTGCCGCCCTTTCTCTTTGATTTTCGGCTCGGTAAAAATGCCTGAAAATGGCTGGTAAATAGCTGAATTATAACGATTTAGTTTTGATACCGTTTGGTGAATAAAAGAAACCCCCTTATTCACGCCCGCACAGGCGTAAAATGTGAGCAGCGTTAAGGTAGGCGAAAGCCGAGGAGACGCCGGGGCAACCCGGTTAGCTGCGACGGCAGGCTCTCAACAGCGATCCCTAATCTCAGGATAACGCGCGTTGATCCAGTCGCCTTCTCTGCCCGTGGATACAGCCCTCTGTATCTATGTAGGACGGAGGAGACGACGGCAGGGTCAACAGCTTAGCCCAATCTAGGATAACACTAGGGAACAGAGTTCCCCGGATTAATCCTGAAACTGGGTCAACCTTTCGACTGAACCAGCATGATCCTGCCAGAGCTATTGGTGGGTGACGCTGGCTCATTCCAAGGGTTGTCATGCCCCTTGTTACTGTCCTTCGATTATCTGCACTCAGCAGCGTAGGGCCTTATCAAATCTAAGCCACAATTGCATCCACCGGCCCGATACAGATGAGGTTCTATGCTGCTGATTGTTGATGATAAGCACAGTATCAATGATCTTCTAAGTATAAGACAGCTTTATTATATTTGCTAATTTAACACAGTTGAATAGAAACAGTCCTGATCTATAGATTTGCTATTTATCCAAGCTGTCCAAATTGGCATTGCCTGCACCGTCTATAACAACGGAGGGCAATGTGACTGAAATAAACAGAACTAGACTGCTCAGGGACATTGAGCGGCATCTGACCACGACTGGCACAGCAGCGACCCGCTTTGGCAGGGACGCAACCAATGATCCCCGGCTAGTCTCCGATCTTCGACAGGGCCGCACTCTGCGACCGACCACGGCAAGCCGCATCCTCGCTCATATGGCTGGGGAGGCCAGAGCGTGACCGCTGCACTTCACGACTTCCACGGCAAGAGCGGCGGACAAGCCCTGATCGGCGTCCTTTCCCAATTCGACAGGCGGACGCTGGCGAGCGCCATAGAGGTCATGATTGCCCTGATCGACGCACAGGACGGCGACCCGGACCTAGAGGATGATGACCCCGACCAAGAGCACGATGGCCGGGAACCTGACGACACTTGGAGGAACAATGGCTGACAAACCCATGACCGTATCCGTCCTGGCTGATCGCTGGGGCGTGAGTACCACGCATGTCTATAACCTGCTGCAATCCGGCGAGTTAGAAGGCTTCAAGCTGGGCAAGAAGCTCTGGCGCATCCAGCCGGAGGCCGTTGCCCGGTATGAACAGCGGCAGGCCGAGCCGGAGGCATCGACCACCGACGACCCGCCCGAACCCGACAGGCCCGATACCCGCACGGTGGGCCGGTCAGTCCGGCGCGGCTTCTAGCCTTGGCCGCATCAGCACTTGGCTCCGGCCCTTAACGATAACCAATCACACGCCTGCGCTATCTCTCTGAAATTCGTGGAAAGATTAGCCCGGCATTTCATTAGGAGTTCTCCGTGGCCGAATACACGGTGACAGACGAAAAGATCAGCAGCCCGCAAGCTGCTGCTCACCTTGGCTATGACCCCCGCGTCATGACCGGCGTTAGAAATACGCTGGAAATTCTTGGCATCCCGCTCCCCGATTGGGTCAAGCGGAAGCCTCCCGGTCGCCCGCCATCCCGCGCCATCTTGCAGGCTTTGGCTGGCGACAATCCCAATCAGGCTCCGGCTCCGCTCACATACCAGCGGCACCAGCCTTCACGCCCACGGGCGTAACAGACAACGACAATCGAAGGACTTACAATGAACAACCTGACTACATCTGCGGGCATCCGCAATGCGCTGGCTGCCAACTCGCTGGCGATCACCAAGGCACGGGAAGACGCCACCCTCTTTGAGCGGCTGAAAGCTGCTGCCCACCTTGCCGACAAGCTGGAGGCCGATGGCAAGGAACTTACTGCCAAGCTGTCGGAGGTTTCCGCTGCCGAGGCCAAGGCCGAGCGGGACGCCTTGTTCGCGCAGTTCGACAGCATGACGATTTCTTATCATTTCCCGGAACGCAGCGGGGGCGGATTGCTCAATGCCCGTTGGGAAATCTGCTGGAAACGGCTGGCATACTCGATGGACTGGCGCAAGAATGTCATGACCGAATACAAGGCCAGCGACTTCACGACGCTGGATCACTCCTACCCTGACGCCTACCGCTATCTTGTCGAAGCGCACCCGGAGAAAATCCCCAACATCATCATGGAGCTTTCGCCCGATAACCCGGCAGAGGCTATGGCGACCTACTGCGCCTCCAAGCGGGCGAACCGGATTATTATGCCGAGCCGGTCGAACGCATGACCTTCCCCCGTTGGCCGCGAACGCTAGACGAGTTGCGGCAGATGAGCAGAAGTTACGGAGAGGCTGCCGTTGCAGAGGCCCGTTGGGGCGCTGTATCCACATGGTTCATCGGCGTTCCCAAGCCGGACGAACTCAGCAACCCACAGGAGCAGGCGTGGGAAGCTGCTGAAATGATGCGGCAGCATCAGCGTTACCATTTGCGCTGGCCCCGCAGTGGCGGGAAGCAATGGCCCGCTCCTGCACTCGACGGCCTTGATCCGGTTTCTCGACAAGAGGCCGAGCGCGTAGCTGCGGAAACGCTGGCAGATTGGGAACGGGCTGGCAGCCCCCGCCTGTCGGCCCACTCCATCAAGGGCGTCTTCCAATGCCTGCTCACGTTCCCCGGCTTTCAGGAGGCTGCGGCGTGAGCTTCAAGACCGACCTGTACGGCGGGCGATCCCTCCGAACGATCCGGGCCAATGCCCCGGCACGGGACAGAGGGCACCCGATGTTTCACCCGACGAAGGACAAGGGGGCTGCCAAACGGCCCCCTTCTTCTTTTCAGCGGACGCCTGCGCCGTGTCGCGGGACTTCCGGCCTGAAACGGAATTGCGGTCGATATGGCTGGCCCGCCGTGATTGACGCCCGTTTGGGCGCAATCCAGCTTTGGCTGCGCGATGACGCGGCCTCGCCCTCGCTGTCCAGTCCCTTGGAAGTCTGCCGGGTATCCGTTGGGCTGGTTCGGGATGCCGACCGCGTTCGCAATGGCTTCCCCAACAGGTCCGGCCTGCCCTTTGCAACGCCCGCACTCAATGGCCTGTCGCCGGAATGTCGATGCGAAGCCCTGCGCGTAGCATCCGAAACATACACCGCTTGGCTGCAAGCCGGGCAGCCGCACCTTACCGCTGATAATCTCAACGTGATGCAGTCCTACATTCTGGATTGCATCCGCTCCGGCGCTGCTAGCCGCAGCACCGCCCACATTTTCAAACAATCGAAGGACAAGAATTGACGCTTACCTCCAAGCAGCGCACGAAGGTCAACGCCGCGCTCGCTATTATCCAGAGCGAAGGCCATAACGCCAATGCCGTAAGCCATGCGGCGCGCTCCTATATGTCGCGGGGCTATGATGCCCGGCGCAGCTACGAAATGGCCCTGAACGAATTTGCCAAGTCCAGCCCGGAAGTTGGCCCGCTGCTAGCGCAGGCAACGCGGCTGATCGAGGCCAGCGACGATGCGACCGTGGGCATGTATGCCAGTGCCGTTGACCACTACAACCAGACTGGCGACCTGAGCAGGGTCAATGCACTCTCCCCGATGATCGCGCAGGACAGTATCGCCATGGCTGTCAAAGACGGCCACCTGTCGCCGGAAGATGCGGGCCGTCCCGAGGCGTTGGAAATCGCTATGGGTTACGCCCCCAGCGAGGAATTTGCCGCCGCCCATACGGCAAACCCGGCTCCGGCCTCACAGGTCGCGCCAGCCGCGCCAGAGACTCTCCCTGCCCCGGCTCGTTCCTCGTCTTTCGCGTTCTCGTCTGGCGGACTGGTCAACGGCGCACAGGCGGGCGTGACGGAACGGGTAACCGGCGTCCGCGCCCCTATGACGGCTGAAAAGGAAAAGGCGTGGGCAGGGACGCCCACAGGCTCCGCAGGCGTCCGCACCGCAGGCGGCGGGTATCGTGCGCCGATGACCGGGGAACGTGCCGCACGATGGGCCGGGAACGCGACCGGCATGTCCCTGTCCGCCATCCGGGCAGGCGAAGGCACGGAGGCTGCGGCCTAATGGAAGACCTGCACATTCAGGATTTGAGCGCCAATCTGTCCATCTTGCTCAATGCCCATAGGGCGATTTCCGGCAAGCCGACCGATCAGCAGACTTCCGAAATTTCCCGGCTGTCCGGCGTGGCATGCGCTTCGATCATCCGGGCTATGGCAGCCGCGTGCAAGGCTCAGAAAGAGGCCACGCACTAAGTGGGATCAATCTTCACCGCCAAGGCCCAGTACATCACCGACAAGGCGAAGGTTAAGGCTGCCCGCATCACGCAGGCATCCGGCAATGAGTTGCGGGGAGCACAAACCTCCCTGCAACGCTTTTCCGCCGCGCTTGGCAATCGGAAGATACTGGACGCCGCTGGCAAGAACATCAACAACATCACCGAGAACGTCGGGCGCAACCTCGACGCCGCCACTATGGGCGACTTCTCGACGCAGATTAAGTCTGCGGAGGAGCTTGGCTCCTTGGCGGCAACGGCTGCTGCGGCAGGCGTCGGCGGCTCGTCCATCGACGTGTACAATGAAACTGTCCGCCTGAACTACGAGATGCAGGATGAGGCCGGGGATCGCGCTGTGCGCTCCGATCTTATCTCCGCGTCCAACTCCCGAGGCGACACGCTGGAGGAGGCAGTTAGCTCTATGGACCGGAACGTCTATAGCGCCGACTTGGACTTCACGCAGTATGTCGATCCCAAGAAGCCGAGCACGCTGGCAAGCGTCGTCTCGCTGGGCTTGGCCGCAGGCGCAACCGCCGTGGCGGGGCCGCAGGCCGGTATGGCGATCTTGGGCATCCGAGAGGGCCAGCTTGCTGCTGACCGGGGCGACTTCGCGTCGGCCTCGCAGGCGTTCTCCGGCGCGGTCCAGAACGGCGTTGCTGCGGGTAAAACCTTTGTCCGCACCAATGGCGAATACTGGGACAGCACCGATGCCAAACGCCAGCAGGGCGGCAGCACGTTCACCTTCAAGCCGGTGACGCTGCCCGACCTTCCATCAATAGCAATCAAATAAGGAATATATGGCAACCGGATACGAGAACCGACAGCCGACCCGCAATAGCTTTGCCTTTAACCCAGCCGCCCCGGTCCAAAGCCGAGAGCGCGTGGGCGGCTCTTTCCGGGGCGCTCAGCTTGTAGGTGGGCGCAGCACGGGCGGCACCGGGGGAGCGGACCAATTCACCCCGGCGCAGCCGATGGCTTCCGGCTTGGGGCAGTTCTTCGAACAGCTTATGGCTCCGCACGTTCAGCGACGGCAGGATGAGGTATTTTGGGATGGCTTCACGGCCCAATCTCAGCGCAAAGCTGGCGAGGAGATAAAGTCCCGTGGCGGGATCATCTCCGAGATTTTCGGCCCGACCGGCTACGAGGAAGGCGCGGTGTTCTACCGGGCCAATACCAACGTGGAGAATTGGGCGAACAAGAAGCTGGCCGAGGTTGACGACCTCAAAAGGCTGTCACCCGAAGACCTGTCCAAGACGATCTACGCTGACTATCAGGGCCTCCTGACCGATGACCCGCTGGTCAACCAGACCATTCAAGCGGGCATGTTCAAGGCGGCGCAGCCGGTGCTGGACGCCGTTTATAAAGCGCAGCAGCAATGGAAGCAGCAGGAAGGCAAGACTCAGCAGGCTTCCTTTATCATGGCGCGGGCTGAGCGGCAGCAAGCGTATTTGTCGGACGAACGAAACATCCCCGATCAGGCAACCATCGACCAAATGACTGCGGATTTTCTGGACGCCACCCGCAAGCCCTACGGCATGACCGACGAGTCATGGCACGATAACATTGTAACGGTGACGCGGCGCATGGCGCAGATGGGTTACGGCTATGGTGTTCAGGCGTTTATGAAGGCTGGGCTGTTGGACACACTGCCGCCAGAGGATCAGCTAAAGCTGGAAGATGGCCTGCTTCGGTATGCTGGCCGGGCGACGGCCAAGGCGCTGGGCCAACCCGCTATCATGGAAGACCTTGGGAAATTGAAAGCGGAGGAGGCGCTTGTCCGCATTGGCAGGCCGGTGCCCGGAGGAGCAGCAGGGCACATGCAGCGGCTACAGGCGTTGAATGACCGAATTAAGCGCGTCACCGGCTTCGACCATGACCTGTTCGACGCCAAGGAGATCGTCCAAGGCGGCATGAGCGTGGTGGAGGGCATCGCCTCCTTTGAGGAGAAGCGACGGGCGCGCCTCGAAGCCCTTGACGACATGGAGACGCGGCACCGCTGGGATACTGAAAAAGACGAACAGGAGGAGGCCGAAGCCGCCACCGCCGCGCACGCGGCCTGGGCGACCGGCGACGTGAAAGAGGCCCTGCTGACAGGCAAGGTCAAAGAGTCGGATTTCGAGATCATCGCCAATAACGCCTTGGCGCAAGGCCAATATGACGGGCTTGCTCGTGCGTTCGGCAAGGGCTGGCTGTCCGGCGTTGTCCGCAGCAAGACGCAGGCTGCCGCCCGAAATTCCATCGGCAAGCAGTACACGGACGGCACGAAGCGGGCCTACGAACAGTGGCAGGCCATGCGAAAGATCAACCCTGCAATGACGCAGGCTTACTACGGTCCCACTTTGATGGCTCAGATGGAGAACTTTCATCGGCAGGTCGGCACCATTGGCCCTAACATGGCCTTTCAGCAGGCGTTCAATAATCCGTTTCAGTACAGCACCGCGTCTTGGCCGGTCGCCAAGCAGCGGGAAGCCAAGGCCGCAATCAAGAAGATTGTGGATAGCCGGGGCGAGCGCGGGTGGTTCGGGCGCGGCCTAAACGAGTCCGCAAGGGAGGCGCTGACCGAGACAATCTGGCGGGAAAGTGCGGTCATCGCCCAAAATTCGGACAGGCTACCGGACGACATCGCTATTGATACCGGAAAGGCAGTCCTACAGGACGGGCGCTTTGAGGGTTACGGTAGGTTGGGCTGGCGAAATCCGGAGGGAATGTCGACAATCGGAAGCCTGATCGGTCTGCAAGGCAACCCGGAAATGGCCGATAGTGTCGTGGCCGATATGATTGACCGCCGCCTCAAGGCCGCTGGCTTCGCTGATGGTGCCGGAGCAGAGCGGTATAACATCATGCGGTTGAATGATGAGCACGACCACCCGGCGCTTTATGTCCGGGCGGGTGCAGGAGACGAGGCCCGAACGGTCATTATCGGCCTGGCTGATTTCCAGAAAGCTGCGACCGATGCCGTTGCCGCAGGGATCGCCCGATATAGCAAGCCCCGTGCCCCCAACGCGACCATGCAGAAGGTGATTGCTCAGAATCGGGCGAACGTCGCGGCGCGTGATGCAAGGCCGGGTAGAGAGATTGACCTGCTGGACCCGGTTGTCACCGCTGGCAAGGCGGTCGCTCATGGCGTTACCTCCGTGGCGGAAAGCATCACGAGCAGGGTGGAAGCGAGCGCGGCTAAGCGTGCCGCCCGAAAGCGGCGGCGCACGCGGTAGCTTCCTGCTGCCCCCTATGGTTTCATCGCTGTAGGGGCAGCGTCAAAAGCAGAGCGGCCTTGTGCTGCCTGTATGCGATCTATGCGGCGCTGGATTGCTTCCTGAGAGGAAGATGCTTCAACCATTAGCTGCAACTCTTTCAAGCGGTCCAGAGCCGTGTCGTACTGCCCTTTCCGCTCGGCCTCGTTCGCCAGCAACAGAAGCTCGTCAGTCGAATAGCGTGAGTTGGGGGTGCTGGCCCCCAGTCCGATAGCAAAGCCCGAAAGCAAAAAGAGGCCCCCGGCGCACCCGGCGATAACTAAAGCTACTTCACGCCGCTTCTCGTCTGCCACGAGCACGGCAATGATACCAAACAGGGCGGCACCAGCCGCCAAACCGTATAGCAAGGCAAAACGCCGATCGATGTTCCCGGTTATCTCGTATTTGGCTCCCAAGGCCGCGCTTGCCGCGATGCCTACAAAGACGCCCAGAGAAAGCAGGACTATTGCCTGCCTTATCTCTCGATGCGCGGGGAACGCGTCCGCAAGTTGAAGTACAATGCCGACAACGGCGATCACAAAGCCGACTACGGTGAGGTCCATATCGTGTCATAGCCCTACGTTCCTGCCAGCAGCAACAGCTTGATTTCTGAGCTACAGGTCCAGCCCTGCGATACGATATAGCCGTATCCCCTCGACCAACTGATGAAGACTGTAGCCGCCCCGGTAATCGTCAGCCACGTCGCCGGGGCTATGGCCCATAATCTGCCGCTGCACACCCTCAATCATCCCTACATGGGAAGCGTGATGTTTGAAGGTATGGCGGAAGGAATGGAAAACCATTCGCTTGTCGGTGACGCCGCAGACGTTCCGCAGGTAGATGCTGAACCACTCGCCCCACTTCGCCGTCAGCCGACCGTATGCGCCCGCTTTTAAATCAGGGAATAAGCGGCCCCCCGTGGGCAGTCCTTCAACGTATTTGAGCAGACCAAGCCGCTCTAGCTCTGGATGAAGCGGAACAGTGCGCTTGCTCGCATCGTTTTTAAGTTTCTGATCTTCGCCCAAATCGGTGACATTCAGGAACCAGCCCTGCACCATCGCGCCGTCTGCGTCGGGGTATTCCTCCTGCACCACATCGCCAACGCGCATCTGGCCGATTTCTTCCATGCGCGCGCCGCTAAACAGCGCGATGAGCGGTATCCAATACGACGCTTCTTTCCGGCCTCTAACCGGGCGCTCGCCCTCCTTGAACACAGGGCTGCCGAAAATTCGCCGCAGCGCAGGCAGATCGAAATGAACGCGGGCCTTCTTGCCGGACGTTTTCACCTTCACATTGTCCGCAGCGTTCGTAGCGGCATAATCGTTCTGGACGGCCCAGCTTAGCAACGTGCGAAGGCGGGACAGCTTGACGTTGATGTTCTCCGGCGACTGCCCCTCCCCCACCAGCGCGTCTTTGAAGGCGAGCACGTCTTTGCGGGAAATCTGCTCCACCGAACGCTTGCCCGCTCGCTCATAGAACCAACGGGCGACGGCGACATGGGCGTCTTTGGTTTTCTCCGTCACGCCGCGCTCTGCCGCCCACAGGTCCGCAATGGTCGTATCCAGCATGACGCCGCTGCCGGGCTGCGCCGGGCTGGCGACCGTCACCGCTTTTGGCGGCTCCTGCAACATTCGGGGGCCGTTAACCTTGGCCGCGTCAATCTTCCGCTTGTACGCCTCCATGCGGTCATTTGCGACGGCAAGGTCAAAATCCCGCTCATTCAGCAGGTCTTTGATCGCGGCTTCCCACGGCTCCAATTCGGCAGTGGTCAGCCGCATCCGTTCGCTGAACAGTTTACGCAGATGCGCCCGCGCCTCCTGTCGGGCGTCCTGCTCCTCCGCCTCCCGTTGAAAGAACTTGTCCGCCTCATCCTCATGATCCTCCCTCGCCCGCTCCATTGCGGCAAATCGCGCAGGAGGCCGCTGGGGAGTCGCTGGGGCACGGCCTGCCGCTTTGGCTAGGGTCGCCTTCGCCGCGTCCATTTCGTCGTCTGTGGCCCGGATATGGTCAAGCAGGAGGCGCTTCGCTTCCGCCCTGTCCTTCGTATTGAGGGAGAACTTCCATTCCGACCGGGGCTTGCCGGTTTTCGTGCGGATCACCGCCCGCAATTCTGCGGGCACCATGCGCCTGAAATAATAGGTGCTGCCGACCTGTTCGAGATACGTACACATTGCTACGCCGCCCCTGTTACAAACGTAACAGGCAACTGTAAAAACCCGTTGTTTTCCAATGGTTTTACCTTCGGGCAACCCTTTTAGGAGGGTTGGTGGAGCCGAGGGGGATCGAACCCCTGACCTCTACAATGCCATTGTAGCGCTCTCCCAGCTGAGCTACGGCCCCGAAATCGTCTCGCCGGTCTGGTGCCCGGCGGTGAGGGGCATGCCTTTAGGTCAGCATGCGCCCCCTTTGCAAGTGGCTATTACATCAAAAGCGAAGAAAATTAATTATCCTCGTCGCCATCGTCCTCGGCCGCCACGCCCAGGTCGTCGTCGCCGCCGAGGTCAACGTCATTGTCAGGCGAATCGGCGTCGTCATCGACGTCGATGTCGAGATCATCGTCACCGACCAGATCGGCGTCGACGCCCTCGATCTCCAGCGCCTTCTTGGGCGCTTCCTCATAGGGCAGGGGCTGCTTGGATTTGAGCACGGGCTCTGGCATCCACGCATTTCCGCACTCGATGCAGGTCACTGGGTCGTCAGCGCCCAGGTCATAGAAACGCGTCGCGCATTTCGGGCAGGTCCGTTTCGTGCCCCATTCAGGCTTCACCATGTGCCGCCTCTGTCCTTTTTCACCAAAGCCAAGAAAGCGCGTCACAACCCATGTCATGCCGCGAAGTGACGCGCGCCTTGCCATAGCAGGGCGGCGCTGTCAAAAGCCGGATCGCATTTTTCATCCCCGCGCGCCGCGAGCGCCTGAACAGAAGTCTGTTGCCCTTGTCCATGGAACCCTCCGCCCAGCCCAGAAGCTTCACCAAGGCTCCGCCGCTTTCCGGCACCATTTCCGTGCCGGGGGACAAGAGCATTTCGCACCGTTCGCTGATGCTTTCCGCCCTTGCCGTCGGCGAAAGCCGGGTCGAAGGTCTGCTGGAGGGGGAGGATGTGCTGGCGACCGCCGCCGCCATGCGGGCCATGGGTGCGGACATCCTACGTGGCGGCGATGGCGCGTGGCGGATCCACGGCGTGGGCGTCGGCGGCCTGCTGCAGCCTGGCCAGGCGCTCGACATGGGGAATAGCGGCACCTCGACTCGCCTGCTGATGGGCCTGCTCGCGAGTCATGCGCTGACAGCGACCTTCATTGGCGATGCGTCTTTGAGCAAGCGGCCGATGGGGCGGGTCATCGAGCCTCTCTCCGCCATGGGCGCGGAATTCACGGCGAGTCCGGGCGGGCGCCTGCCGCTCACCATGCGCGGCCTCTGCCCGGCGGTGCCGATCGAATATCGCCTTCCCGTCGCTTCGGCGCAGGTGAAGTCGGCCATTCTTCTTGCCGGGCTCAACACGCCGGGCATCACGCGGGTTATCGAGCCGGTGCCGACGCGGGATCATAGCGAACGGATGCTTTCGGGCTTCGGTGCCCGGCTCGACATCGATATTGCCTCCGACGGCGTCCGCACCATCTCGCTTGAGGGCGAGGCGGAACTGAAGCCGCAGCATATCGTGGTTCCCGGCGATCCCTCGTCGGCGGCCTTTCCGATGGTCGCGGCGCTGCTCGTCCCCGGATCAAGGATCGTCATCGAGAATGTCGGGCTCAACGATACGCGCGCTGGCCTCATTGAGTTGCTGCGCGAGATGGGCGGCGGCATAGAGATCGTCAATGCGCGGGAGGCTGGCGGGGAGCCGGTCGGCGATCTCGTCGTGACGGCGTCCGCCCTGAAAGCGGTAGAGCCTGATCCGGCGCGAGTGCCCAGCATGGTTGACGAATTCCCGATCGCCTTCATCGCCGCCGCCATGGCGAAGGGACGGAGCATTTTCCGGGGCCTGGAGGAGCTGCGCGTCAAGGAATCCGACCGTATTACCGCCATGGCCGAAGGGCTGCGCCTGATCGGTGTGGAAGTCGAGGAACTCGAGGACGGCCTCGTGATCGAGGGCCGCGACGGCGATCCATTTCCGGGGCGCGGTGGGCCGATCTCCACAAAGCTCGACCACCGGATTGCCATGAGCTTTGCCGTCGCGGGTCTTGTGTCCAGCGGGGGTGTCATGGTGGATGATATGCGGCCGGTGGCGACAAGCTTCCCCGGCTTTGTCACGCTGCTGGAGACGCTGGGGCCCCTGCAGTGAATCCCGTCCTTGCCGATGTCATCGGCCTTGCCGGCAGCGCGAGCATCGTCGGGGCCTATCTCTATAATAATGTGGCGGCCCGCGTGGATGCGCTGCTGTACAATATGGTCAATCTGGTGGGCGCCGTCCTGCTCTGCATTTCGCTCAGCGTTCATTTCAACCTGGCGTCCTTGTTGCTCGAGTTCGTGTGGATGGGCGTTGCGGTCTTTGGCATTGCCAAGGCTGTCCGCATGCGGAGCGGCGCATGATCATCGCTGTCGACGGACCCGCCGCATCGGGGAAAGGCACCATCGCTCGCGCACTTGCCGAACATTACCGGCTGCCGCATCTGGACACCGGCCTTCTTTATCGCGCGGTCGGCCTTTCCGTGGCGCGGGCAGGGGGCGATCCAGATAGTCAGGCGGAGGCTCTGACCGGCTGCCATTTCGACGAGTCGATCTTTTCCGATCCCGAATTGCGCAGCGAGGCGACGGGAGCGCTTGCCTCTCGCGTCTCCATCCACCCCGCGGTGCGGGAGGCGCTGGTGAAGCGGCAGCGGGATTTCGCCGATCAGCCAGCGGGCGCTGTGCTGGACGGGCGCGACATCGGCACCGTCATTGCACCCCATGCTCCGGTCAAGCTCTACGTCACCGCCAGCGCGGAAAAGCGGGCCGAGCGGCGGATGCTCGAACTGCAGCAGCGGGGGTTGAATCCGGACTTCGACGCGCTGGTGGCGGACATCCGCGCCCGCGACGATCGCGACATGAATCGGCCCATCGCTCCGCTCAGGCAGGCCGAAGGCGCGGCCTTGCTAGATACGAGCGATCTTAGTATAGAGGCGGCCGTCCGGCAGGCGATCGCGCTTGTGGACGCACAGCTCGAAGGTCAGCGGCAAGGCTGACCGGCAGGAGGCGCTAGACAGGCCGGGGGACCTGGCCTTTGTCTATGCGCCCTTTTCGCTTATCCGGCCTGGGGCGTCCTTCATTACGCTTTTCTGCGGGATGCGGCGTGCGCATGGGGCGGGCGCTGCGGTTTGGCCAAAGACCGCCGGAGACAACCGGCTGGCCAGCAACATGAAGTAAGGACGAAAGACTCTATGGCCTCTACGGCATTCCCTTCGCGCGATGATTTCGCGGCAATGTTGAACGAATCACTTGGTGGTGAAGATGGCGGCTTTGAAGGCCGCGTGGTCAAAGGCACCGTTACCGGCATCGAAAATGACATGGCGGTCATCGATGTGGGTCTGAAAAGCGAAGGGCGCGTGGCGCTCCGCGAATTCGCTGCGCCGGGCCAGAAGGCCACTCTTAAGATCGGCGATGAGGTCGAGGTCTATGTCGACCGTGTCGAGAACGCCAATGGCGAAGCCATGCTGTCCCGCGACCGCGCTCGCCGCGAAGCCGCTTGGGACAAGCTGGAATCCGAATTCTCCGAAAATGCCCGCGTCGAAGGCGTCATCTTCGGCCGCGTCAAGGGCGGCTTCACCGTCGACCTCGACGGCGCCGTGGCCTTCCTGCCCGGTAGCCAGGTGGACATCCGTCCGGTGCGCGATGTCACCCCGCTGATGGACATTCCGCAGCCCTTCCAGATCCTGAAGATGGACCGCCGCCGCGGCAATATCGTCGTGTCGCGCCGCGCCATTCTGGAAGAAACCCGCGCCGAACAGCGCAGCGGCCTTATCCAGACGCTGCATGAAGGCCAGGTTATCGAGGGCGTGGTCAAGAACATCACCGACTATGGTGCGTTCGTTGACCTTGGCGGCATTGACGGCCTGCTGCACGTCACCGATCTCAGCTACAAGCGCGTCAATCATCCCAATGAGATGATCAACATCGGCGACACCGTCCGCGTCCAGATTATCCGCATCAACCGCGACACGCAGCGCATCTCGCTCGGCATGAAGCAGCTCGAAAGCGATCCATGGGAAGGCGCGAGCGCCAAATATCCGATCGGCGCCAAGCTGTCGGGCCGCGTCACCAATATCACCGAATATGGTGCTTTCGTGGAATTGGAGCCGGGCATCGAGGGCCTTGTCCACGTTTCCGAAATGAGCTGGACCAAGAAGAATGTCCATCCGGGCAAGATCGTTTCCACCAGCCAGGAAGTCGATGTCATTGTCCTCGAAGTGGATCAGGACAAGCGCCGCATTTCGCTGGGCCTGAAGCAGGCTCAGTCCAATCCGTGGGACAGCTTTGCCGAGCGTCATCCGATCGGTTCGGTTGTCGAGGGCGAAGTCAAGAACGCCACCGAGTTCGGCCTGTTCATCGGCCTCGACGGCGATGTGGACGGCATGGTCCACATGTCCGACATTGCCTGGGGCATTTCGGGCGAGGACGCGCTCAACCTGCACCGCAAGGGCGAGATGGTTCAGGCTGTCGTTCTCGACATCGACGTCGAAAAGGAGCGCATCTCCCTTGGCATGAAGCAGCTTGAAAAGGGTGCGCCGGGCGCAGCCGCAGCTTCCAGCGGCCTCAACAAGGGCGCCACCGTCACTGTCACCGTGCTTGAAGTCCGCGATGGCGGCCTTGAGGTGCAGGCGGGCGAAGATGGCGCGACCGGCTTCATCAAGCGCAGCGATCTTGGCCGCGACCGTGACGAGCAGCGTCCGGACCGCTTCCAGGTGGGTCAGAAGGTCGATGCGATGGTCATTGGCTTTGACCGCAGCAAGAAGCCCAACTTCTCGATCAAGGCGCTTCAGATCGCCGAAGAGAAGCAGGCGGTCGCGCAATATGGCTCTTCAGACTCGGGCGCGTCGCTGGGCGACATCCTGGGTGAAGCGCTCAAGCAGAAAGCCGAATAAAAACAACGCTATATATCCATAGGCGTAGAGCCCGTCAGACTTTCGGTCTGGCGGGCTCTTTTCATGTCCCCGGAAACGCCAAATTCTGTAAAATCGTGTAAAATCCCGCGCAAAAGCATGGCTGTGGCGCAGGTTCGGGCCATTCAATATTTCCTTGCAATCAAATATTTAGTAAGGTGCGCAGGGCGATTGGGGTTGGGGAACTCGGATGATCAGATCAGAACTGGTGCAGAAGCTGGCCGATGAAAATAAAGGTCTCACGCTTCAGGAAGTGGAACGGATAGTCGACCTGTTCTTCAAGGAGATCGTGGATCGGCTGGCAAGTGGAGGCAGGGTGGAGCTTCGCGGCTTCGGAGCCTTTACAACTAGGGCCCGCGACGCCCGCACCGGCCGCAATCCGCGTACCGGGGAAGCGGTGAGCGTCAATGCCAAGCGCGTGCCCTATTTCAAGCCCGGCAAGGAAATGCGCGAGCGGCTGAACACGCGCTAAACCGTCACTTGACGCCGGGCAGCGACTTCGGGCACTGCTCCGCACATCATGGCTTCCCTTGGGACCGCCAGACCCGTGCGGACGTGGCGAAATCGGTAGACGCAGCAGACTTAAAATCTGCTTTCCGACAGGAAGTGCGGGTTCAAGTCCCGCCGTCCGCACCAGGGCTTCAGCCGCTTCTGAAACCATGAGCCGGTTGCTTCGTTGGCATTGCTGGAACGAATTTCGCACGCGGAACAGGCGGAATCGCTCCAAGGATGCAAGGAGGCGCTCATGATCCGTATTTTGTTGAGCATCATCCTGCTGGTGCTCGTCATCGGCGTGGTACTTTATGCCTTTGGCGTGATCGACGTCAGGCAGACGCAGGAGGCCCATTTGCCGGAAGTGCGGACGGAGGGCGGGCAATTGCCCGCTTTCGACGTGGACGCCCCCGATGTTGATGTGGGCACGCGGAACGAGACCGTGAAGGTGCCCGACATCTCAATCGAAAGGGCTCGGGAGCCTGCTGAAAAAAGTGAAGAACGGTAAGGAAGGCCAAGCTGACGTAGTCGGGGTCTTTGCGACCATTGAGCTCCTCCGCGGCACGGGAGGAGTCTCATGTCCGTTCCTCACCAAAGCCGTCTCCTCTACAGACCAAAAACTCCGCTGCATTGACAAGCCGAGGCAATCCGCCCTAGCGCCTGTGCCCTATGGCGACGCTCAGCCCAACCGATCACAGCCGTTTCGGCCTGGCCCGGCAGATCACCTTGCCCGGGCCGTTGCGGCTTGATTGCGGGGCGGTCTTGGCGCCGGTCGAATTCGCTTATGAAACCTATGGTGCGCTCGATGCCGAGGCTTCCAACGCGATCCTCATCTGCCATGCACTGACCGGCGACCAATATGTTGCGTCAACTCATCCGGTCACAGGCAAGCAGGGATGGTGGACGCGCATGGTCGGGCAAGGAAAGCCGATCGATCCCGACCGCCATTTCATCATCTGCATCAATGTGCTCGGCAGTTGCATGGGCTCATCAGGCCCGGCGAGCACTGATCCGGTAAGCGGCTCTCCCTATGGGATGGCATTTCCCGTGATCACTATTGCGGACATGGTGCGGGCGCAGGCGATGCTGCTCGATCATCTGGGCATCACGCGGTTGCGCGCGGTTGTGGGTGGCTCGATGGGGGGCATGCAGGCGCTAAGCTGGCCGAGCCTGTTTCCGGACCGGGTGGAATCCGCCATCATCGTTGCGTCCACGGCGCGGCACAGTGCGCAGAATATTGCCTTTCACGAGGTCGGGCGGCAAGCGATCATGGCTGATCCGCGCTGGCGGGGCGGCGATTATTATGTGCTGGGCGATCCGCCATCGGCTGGCCTTGCCGTCGCCAGGATGGCCGCGCACATCACCTATCTGTCAGAGGCTGGGTTGACCGAGAAGTTCGGCCGGCGCTTGCAGGCGAGGGACGCCAAGAGCTTCGGCTTTGATGCGGACTTTCAGGTCGAAAGCTATTTGCGGCATCAGGGCATCAGTTTTGTCGAGCGCTTCGACGCCAATAGTTATCTCTATATCACCCGGGCGATGGATTATTTCGACCTTGCCGAGGACCATGGTGGAAGTCTCGCGGCCGCCTTCGCCAAGAGCAAGACGCGCTTCTGCGTCGTCAGCTTTGATACGGATTGGCTCTACCCCACGGCGGAGTCGCGCAACATCGTCCATGCTCTGAATGCGGCTGGAGCGCAGGTGAGCTTTGTCGAACTGTCGAGCCCCTTTGGCCATGACGCGTTCCTTCTCGACGTGCCAGAGCTCAATCGCGTCGTGGACGGATTCCTGAGGGCGGTAGAGGCATGACGCTTCGTCCGGACCTCGCCCTGATCGCGGGCAATGTGGCGCCGGGCTCCCGCGTGCTGGATATTGGATGCGGTGATGGCGCCCTCATGGCGGCGCTCCGGGATGAGCGGGAAGCAGACGCGCGCGGGCTTGAGATTGACGCCAGCAATGTTGCCGCCGCCATGGCGCGGGGCCTGTCAGTGGTGCAGGGCGATGCGGATGCTGACCTTGGATATTATCAGGACGACAGTTTTGATTATGCGATCCTCAGCCAGACGCTTCAGACCACCAGACGCCCGGACCTGGTCATCGGCCATCTGCTTCGGATCGGACGGCAGGCCTTTGTCAGCTTTCCCAATTTCGCCCACTGGCGCGCGCGGCTGTCGCTATTGTGGGACGGGAAAATGCCGGTCACTCCCCATTTGCCGGTGCAATGGTTCGACACACCCAACATTCATCACCTCACAATCCGCGATTTCCGGGATCTTGTGAAGGCCAAGGGATACAGGATCGAGGGGCAGTGGTTCCTGACCGGCAACCGGCAAACGGGATCGGCCAAGGCAAACCTGATGGCCGAACATGCGGTGTTCTTGCTGCGGCGGTGATGCCGTACGGCCTGTTTCTTTTTCCTCTCCATGGGGAGAGGATATGGAGGCTTGGCTGAGCCCTGCGTCACGCGAGCTGTATTGTCTCATTAACACGCTTTTCGCTTGAAACCCGAAGGCTTCCCCGCCACATTGCGAAACATCCTACGATGGAGAGCGATATGGCGACCAGCGTGACGGACGTGAAGACAGAGGGGCTCGTGCTCACCCCGCCGGAACCGGTGACTCCGGTAGCCAAGGAAAAGGCTGCGGGCCTTGTTCCTATTGACGACCAGAAAAAATCCAAACTTGATGAAAAGGTCGACGGCTTTATCGATGACCTAGTCGCGCAGGATGCAAACAGCCCGGAATTTGGCGCCAAGGTCGATCAGATCGTCAATATGGGTCGCAAGGAAATCGCGGATGCGGCGGGGCAGTCGAACCGCTTTCTCGACCGGCCGGTGCGCGCGATGGACGCAGACAATAGCGTGGGCGCCGATCTTGCGGAGTTGCGCCGGACAATCGAGGATCTGGACCCGTCCAGCAAGGGTGACCTGTTCACGAAGAAGAAGCTGTTCGGCATCATTCCTTTTGGAAGCCGGATGCGCGACTATTTCGACAGCTACAAAAGCGCGCAGAGTCACATCCGCTCGATCCTGACCAATTTGGCCAGCGGGAAGGACGAACTCATCAAGGATAATGCCGCAATCGATGTGGAGCGGCAGAATCTCTGGGCGGCCATGGGGCGGCTCGAGCAGATGATCCACATCTCAAGGACAATGGACGCGCGGCTGGAAGCAAAGGCGCTGGAACTGGACGCGACGGATCCGGCGAAGGCCAAGGCGATCCGGGAGACTGCGCTTTTTTATGTGCGACAGCGCAGCCAGGACCTGCTGACGCAGATGGCGGTGACGGTGCAGGGCTATCTGGCGCTCGACCTCGTCAAGAAGAACAATGTGGAACTGGTGAAGGGAGTGGATCGTGCTTCGACCACCACGGTATCGGCGCTACGCACGGCGGTGACGGTGGCGCAGGCGCTCACCAATCAGAAGCTGGTGCTGGAGCAGATAACGGCGCTCAATACCACGACGGCGAACATTATCGATTCCACCGGCGACATGCTGAAGAACCAGACGGGCCGTATCCATGAGCAGGCGGCGGCAAGCACGATACCGATAGAGACGCTGAAGCGCGCCTTTCAGAATATTTACGACACGATGGACAGCATTGACGCCTTCAAGCTGAAGGCACTGGAATCGATGAAGACGACGGTGGACACGCTGTCCACCGAAGTTGAAAAGTCCAAGGGCTATATCGCGCGGGCCGAAGGCGCCGCGCAGGCGCAATTGACTGGCGGTGCAAATAGCCCGCTAAGCGCCCTGGAGGGCTGAGGGGGGCGGGAGGAAGATGAACCGTTCCGACCGGATTATAGCCGATGCGGAGGCTTTTCTGCACCGCTACAGCGCGCGCGGACGAAGCCTGCGGCGACGGCGGCGGCAGTTGGGTAGCGGCTTGCGAAAAGCGCGGCGGATCGGCCTTGCCGCCATGGCCATTGTCGTGGCAGCAGCGATATGGGGCTTTGTCGCGCCGCTCGGAGGCAGTGGCCTCTTGATCGTCATCGGTCTGCTCATTCTTTCGACGCTGTTCTTCTCCCTGCTGCCGGCGATGCCGGAAATCAGGGCCGAGAAGCTGGCTCAGGCCGACATCAAGACCTTGCCGCTTCAGACGGAAATTTGGCTGGAAAGCCAGCGCAGGGCCCTGCCGCCTCCGGCAGTGCGCCTGGTGGATTCCATCGGGATGAAACTCGAGACGCTGGCGCCACAGCTACAGGCGGTCGATCAGAATGACCCCGCCGCGCAGGAGATTCGGAGGTTGCTTGCCGATCACTTGCCTGAGCTGGTGACTGGCTACCGGAATATTCCCGAGCCGCTGCGGCGACAGGAGCGCAATGGTCGCATACCTGAGCGGCAACTCATGGAAGGGCTTGAGGTGATTGACCGGGAGATCGGGTCAATGAGCGAGAATCTGGCCGCCGGAAATCTGGACAAGCTCGCGACGCATAACCGCTTTCTTGAACTCAAATATCGCGAGGCCAAGGAATTGGGTCAGGGCTGATCCGATATCAAAGCCCGCAATCAGTCCGGCGCCCGAACGGCAATCATCGATTTGGGAAGCCCAAGGAAGCGTTCGAAATGAAGCTTGCTCTCTGGAAATAATATCCGCATCTGCGCGGCGTCCAGAAGCTTGGCTCCCTCCACGATCCCATGGGCCTTGTCGAGCGTGGAGACGCGTCCCGCATGTGCCAGCGGCAGCCATGTCAGCAATCTGGCGCGGAGGGGATGCGGCATCCAGTGGAAGAAGGGCAGCTTGTAAAAATGCGGGTCCACCGGAAACCAGAAATAGGGCGTCTGGACATAGTGCCAGAGCGCAACCCGGCGGGTTTCGGCGGCAAAACTGCGCATATTCTCCCAGGTTAGGACATGCTCGATCACGCTGTTGGAATGGGCGAGGTCAAAGCCGTTGTCGGGCACCTCCCGAAGATCGCAGGCATTGCCCGTCGCGAAGGCGAAGATATCGACATCGCGGCTGCCCCGGCCGAGCTCTGTCTCATGAAGATTTGTGATGGTTATGCGGGCCTTGCAGGAGCGCAGGAAATCGAGGCCGACCCGTTGCCAATATTCCGGCGTGCCGCCCATATCGATGATCTGCACGGCGCCCTTTTGCGCATGAACCGCTGAAATCAGTGCGCGTAGCCGCACATCCCGCCGGGCACGCAGCCGCGAGGAAAGGCTGTTGGGATCGGCGGTGTCGGTAAGGCGCATTCTGGCCGTTACTCCCTGCGGCATCTGTTCCGGTGGCGAGCGATAGATGATCCGGCGGGCAACGGGTATATCTATATAGCGGGTCGCTCATCAAAACTGTTCCGTTTTGGCTGAAGCAGGGCGAGCCTTGCACAAGGGATGCTGCCATAGCGTGCGGCAGATGCGTTCCGGGCGAAGTCTTCTTTTCTTCCTCATCCTTTCATGCATCACCGCTGCAGGGGGCTGGGCCCTTGCGGGCGGGCAAAATGCGAGGGAATTTTGCGACTTGTTAACAGATAGGGTTAAGCCGTCCCTAAGCTGCGGCCGGTATCCCGGTGACAGCTTCGCGATTGGTCTGAAAGCGGATGAAGACTCATCTGCTGGGATCGCGAAGCCCGGGGACGCATCCATGGCTACCATCACGGTTTCATCATCATCCGCGCTGTTGAGCGCAGTCAAGAACGCGGCGGACGGCGACGTCATCCAACTCGCCGCCGGCAATTATGGCAGGATCTCACTGACTGGTGTGAATTTCGCGAGCGGAATCACCATCAGTTCGGCCGATCCTGATCAGGCGGCGGTGCTTACGGGGCTGAAGGTCACCGGCAGTTCCGGGCTCAATTTCGACGGCATCGAATTTTCCCTGAGCCCCGCCGACAAATATTTTCCGATCACCGTCGGGACATCCTCGGACATTCATTTTTCCAATCTGGATGTTCACGGGCTGAAGGATGGCGACTCTTCCAATGACGCCATGGCCATGATGATCCGCGAGAGCCGCGACGTGAGCGTGACGGATTCCGCCTTTGAAGACCTGCATCACGCAGTGAACTTCCTTGACAGTGCCAAGATCACCCTGTCCGGCAACAGCTTCCGGACAATCCGCAGCGACGGGATCCGGGGCGGGGGCACAGATGATCTGGTGATTTCCGACAATTATTTCACCGATTTCTATCCAGTTGGTGCAGATCATCCGGACGCGATCCAGATCTGGACCACCAATACGGCCAAATCGGCCAGCAACATCACCATCACGGGCAATGTGGTGGAACGCGGGCAGGGCGGTATCATTCAGGGCATTTTCCTGCGCGACCAGAGCGGCGGCGACCGCCCCTATCAGAATGTCACGATCAGCGACAATATTGTGCTCGGCGGCATGTATAACGGCATATCCGTGGGCAATGCCCAAGGCCTCACCATTTCCGACAATGTGGTCGGAGCCTTTAGCGACCAGAAAAGCTGGCTGCGGATCGACAACAGCACCGGCGTGTCGCTCTCCGGCAATGCCGCCTCTTCCTATGTGCTGAACAATGTCGGCTATGTCGAAAATCAAAATAACAGCACCACCGGACCCGTTTCCGGCACTGGACAGGACCTTCTGAAGAACTGGCTCGATGGGCATCAGGCGCTTTGGGACGATCTTCCGTCCGACCTGATCTCCGCCTTTTATCCGGCGGGTGCGGCCATTTCCTGCACCCTGGATGTCATGGGCACATCCGCCGCTGACAAGCTAGCGGTGGTGGCGGGAAGTTCCACCCATGTCATGGGCGGCACGGGGAACGATATCCTTACGGGCGGCACGGCCTCCAGCGTCAACGCCAACCTGCTGGAAGGCGGCGCGGGAGACGATGTTTATGTCATCAGCAACAAGCTCGACCAGATCCTGGAAGCCGCAGGCAGCGGAACGGATGAGGTGCAGGCGCGCGTCGATTACAGCCTGGGCGCCAATGTCGAAAATCTGCGGCTGATGAACGGCGCGGTATCGGGCACCGGCAACGAGCTTGGCAACACGCTTCGCGGCAATGACGCCGCCAATGTCCTGAAGGGGCTGGGCGGCGATGACCTGGTCTATGGCGGCGCTGGCAATGACAATGTGCAGGGCGGGTCGGGCAAGGACCGCCTTTATGGCGATGCCGGCAATGACAATGTCCAGGGCGGCGAGGGCAATGATCTGCTCTATGGCGGCGATGGCGATGACATCATCTATGGCGGCGCCGATGATGATCTTATCGAAGGCGGCCGGGGCGCAGACACGCTTTATGGCGGCACCGGCGCTGATCAGTTCTCCTACCGGCCGGACCATTTGCTGGGCGGCGGGACGGGCGCGGACCGCATTGCCGATTTCGCCTCGGCGCAAGGCGACAAGATCCTTCTCGCCATGCTGGACGCAAACAGCGCCACCACGATCAACGACAAGTTCAGCTTCATCGGCACCAGCGCCTTTTCGGGAGTCGCGGGGCAGCTCCGCTATGCGGTGACCTCGGGCGATGCCTATGTCTGCGGTGATGTGAATGGCGACGGGCAGGCCGATTTCACCCTTTGCGTGGCTGGGGTCAATTCGCTCGTCTCTGACGATTTCAGCCTATAACTCCTGTGGGGAAAATCCTCCAATCCGGCTGAAACTTTCAGCCTCCCCCGCAATAGTTTTGGTGTCCCCGCGCCGGATCACATCCCGGCGCGGGGACCTTTCTTTTCATCGCAAATCTGCGGCTTTGATGCGACCAGATGGTCTTTCGGGGGCTTGTGGAGGGCCAGTGTTTGGGCTGGTTACGCGCTTGCAACATGCAAGGGCTTATATTAGCGATTGAGACAAGGATCGGGAAAGGCCGATGCCGTAACCCGCCTGGAGTCGCCATGCCCAAAGCTATGTCTGGTCCAGGGAGTTTTGCGTGAATCTGCATAGTGCGAAGCTAAGGGTGGCGGAAGGCCTTAACACTCCGTTTGCACCGGGCGTCCGGCGCGAAGCGATCCTGCGGGCTGACGAGCGGGCCCGGCTGTTCCTTTACCTGGCGCTGTTCCTGACCGATATCGGGGCGGTGCTGATCGGCTTTGTCGGGTCGAACCTCATCCGCCACGCGGGCATTCTGAATATCAACAACCTGGCCGTCGCCGCCGCGATGCTGCCCGTTTTTGCGGGTATTGCAATCAACAGCAACGCCTATGGGATAGAAACATTGCGGGACGCCACCTTGGGCATCTCCCGTTCTGTCCTGTCGCTCATTTTCGCCGGGGCGACGGTGATTTTCCTCGCCTTTTACCTGAAGGCCTCGACAGATGTGTCGCGCGCCGTGTTCGCCATGGGCGTGGTGAGCAGCATTGGCGCCATCATTCTTGCACGAACGGCCTTTGTGCGCGTGGTACGGAGGAATTTCAGCCAAAGCCTGATCAACGAAGTGATCATCGTCGACGATGTCCCATTTGCGTCACGCGACCCCTACAGCCTGGTCTATGAGGCGGATTATCTCGGCCTTTCGCCGGATGTCCGCAACCCGCTGATGCTCGACAAGCTCGGCCGGCTGATGCACAGCGCCGATCGCGTCGTGGTCGTCTGTTCCAAGGAGCGGCGCGAGCAATGGACTATGATCCTGCAGAGCGCGGGCGTGCCAGGGGAGGTCAATGCTCCGGAAATGGCAGAGATCGGCGTTACAGAGGTCGGCCGTTTCGAAGGTGGGCCTACCTTCAAGGTGTCGGCCGGTGCGCTCAGCCTGCGGAACCGCATCATGAAGCGGCTGCTCGATCTTTCGATCACCGTGCCGATTCTGGTGCTGCTGTCACCGCTGATGCTGGTCGTGGCGATCGCCATCAAGCTCGAAAGCAGGGGCGGCGTCTTTTTCAAGCAGGAGCGGCTGGGCCGAGGCAACCGGCTGTTCCTGGTATACAAGTTTCGCAGCATGCGGGCAGAGAAATGCGATGAGAATGGCGACCGTTCGACAGAGCGGGACGATGATCGCATCACCCGCGTGGGTCAGTTCATCCGCCGCACCAGCATTGATGAACTGCCGCAGCTTTGGAATGTATTGCGCGGCGAGATGAGCCTGGTTGGCCCGCGCCCGCATGCGCTTGGTTCACGTGCGGGCGGGGCGCTTTTCTGGGACGTGGACCTGCGCTACTGGTATCGCCACGCCACCAAGCCGGGGCTGACCGGCCTTGCGCAGGTACGCGGTTATCGCGGATCGACCGTGCATCACAGCGACCTAACCAACCGGTTGGAATCGGACCTAGAATATCTGAGCGGATGGACGCTCTGGCGGGATATTTACATCATCCTGCTGACGGTCAGGGTCGTCATACACCGAAATGCATATTGATTGCCTTGCAATGCAGGGCTGATTGACGCCATTTCACCGCATGGCGCTGGCAATGCGATGAAGGCCCCAAATGAGCACAATCTATGACTGGATGACCATCGCCCTCTTCGCGGGGCTGATCGTCCTTTTCCTGCAGCGGTCCACTGATGAGGGGCCGGAGGTCGACAGCATCTGGCACTATCTGCCGCCAAGCACAGGCTGCGCGGTGGTGAACTATCTCGGCAATGAAGGACATGATGCGGCGGCGCTGGCGGTGTTGGCGGTGACGCTGGGTTATGTCTGGATGGTGTTGAGGCCCTTCGTGGCAGGGCGCGAGAGATGAGGCTGGACGGTGGTGTTTCACAGTCGTTTCAAGCTCTGATCGTCGTCCCTACGAAGGCAGGGACACCGCTTTTCTTCAAGCATAGTAGGGGCAGAAGCGGGGCCCCTGCCTGCGCAGGGGCGACGTCCTCTTTCATCCCCCAAATGACAAGCTTAGAGGCCGCCTGTCCGAGGAGATAAGGTTTGTACTGGTTCAAACTTCGAAGTCGGAAGGCGTGCAGCGTGGAAGCCGACATGTTTCCGGCCGAACAAGCCGTATCCCAGCCCGAAAGTGGGCGCGCAATGGAAGCCGTTCGCCATCTGCCGCATTTCCGGCGCGGCGCCCGGGATCAGCTTGGGCCAAAAGCAGGCGGTCAATTCGATCAGATCCGGAGCAGATTCCGTGATGCTTTCACCCCCGCTCAGCCGATTGTTCGGAGGCAATGTTTTGCGGGCAGGACCGAGATGCTTCGGCGTCTGGTAACCGGCATCGAGGACCAGCGCCTTCACGCGATCGTCTATGGAGACAGGGGCATCGGCAAGACTTCGCTGCTCCATGTGCTGGCTGAGACTGCCCGGGAAGCAGCCTATCTGGTTTTGTATGAGAGCTGCGATGCAGCGACCTCCTTCGACGAATTGTTCCGCTCCGTACTTTCCGGAATTTCCCGGATATATCATGGCGGAACTGCCCCTGTGGACGTGGAGGCAGGGGCGACGCTGCTGGACATGGTTCCAGCCGGTCCGCAGCTTTCGCCGCGAATGGCAACGGAGCTGTTGGCTGCCGTTTCGGGCCTGCGGGTGATTGTGATGTTGGACGAGTTCGACCGCGCGACATCGCGGGAGTTCCGGCGCGCTGTGGCGGAACTTATCAAGAATCTCTCTGATCGCTGTGCCCGGGTGCAACTGGTCGTGGCGGGCGTGGCGGCGAATTTTTCCGAGCTCGTTGAGCATGTGCCTTCCATCAGGCGCAACGTGCTGAGCCTGGAGCTGCCCCGCATGACCGTTTCGGAGATCGATGAGATCATCAGCATTGGCGCGGAGGAAAGCGGACTCGGCTTCAACGGCGAGGCGCGGGCGCGCATTTGCGCCCTTTCCCATGGCTATCCCTATATAGCGACGCTCCTTGCGCATCATGCTGGGCTGGCGGCGATCGACCGCCAGGCAGGCGAGGTTTCGAGCGACGATGTCGCGGCTGCGGTAGGCGAGCTCGATGCCTATACGTCCCTCTACACTCCGCCCGCCGCGGCGCAGGAGAGTCGCTTGACCGCTCCCGGCTTGTAATTGGAAGGCCGCTGTGCAACATCCGCGCGCTGAACAGGACCCCGAGGCGGAAAAACATGCCCCGGAATGCACAGGCAATGGGATGACCTTCGCCGCCAGGCTTCAGGATTTCGGCGACAATATCGCGCTGATCGGCGAACAGGGGGAACGGCTTTCATATGCCGGACTCGCGCGCCGGGCGGATGCATTTGCGGCTGAATGGCTGGGCACCGGCAAACGGCTGGTGCTCGTACAGGCCGCCAATGATGTGGTGGAAGGCATTATCCGCTATATCGCCGCGCTTCGGGCGGGCCACGCGGTTATTCTGACCGGCGATGATTTCAACGGCAAGGCCGGTCGCATCGTTGAAACCTATGCGCCGGACGTCTGCATTTCGAAGGCAGGCGAAGTGACTTATCCCGCTGGCAAGGCAGCCGCTACGATAGTGCATCCTGATCTGGCGCTTTGCCTTTCGACTTCAGGTTCAACAGGGGCGACCCGCATGGTGCGGCTGTCGGGACAGGCGGTGCATGCCAATGCCCTGTCCATTGCGGAATATCTGCAGCTTGGGGCCGACGAGCGGGCGATCAGTTCCTTGCCCCTGCATTATAGCTATGGCCTGTCGCTGCTGCACTCGCATCTTGCCTGCGGGGCGGCCATTGTCCTTACAGGCCGCAGCCTGACTGATCCAGAATTCTGGAACCTCTTCCGCCGGGAGCAGGTCACCAGCCTTGCCGGAGTGCCGCATAGCTTCGAACTGCTCGATGCAGTGGACTTCCGGTCCATGGACTTGCCTTCCTTGCGTTATCTGACCCAGGCCGGAGGGCGGCTCGCGCCTGAACTGGTGCTCGAATATGGGCGCTGGGCTGAAGATACGGCGCGGCGCTTTTATGTGATGTATGGCCAGACCGAAGCTGCCCCCCGGATGGGGTGGATGCCGCCTGCGCGATTGCTCGAGCATCCCGACTGCATCGGTTTGCCAGTGCCGGGCGGCTCCTTTGCCCTGGTGGACGAACAGGGGCAGGCCATCGAGGAGGACGGCGTAGCAGGCGAGCTCGTTTATCGCGGTCCTAATGTGATGATGGGCTATGCCACCAGTCGCGACGATCTGGTGAAGAGACCGGAGGTTGAAGCGCTTTATACCGGCGATATGGCTGAAAGGCGCGGCGACCTGTACCGGATTGTTGGACGGCGTAGCCGCTTTGTAAAGCCGTTCGGCCTTCGCATCAGCCTGGACGAGCTGGAAAGCAGGCTGGCCGCCAAGGGATGGACGGCTGCTGCTGCTGGAAATGACGGAATCATAGCTGTCGCGTGCAGGGGCGAAGGCGATGCCGACGCCCTAGCGCGGGAGCTGGGGCAGCATTATGGCTTGCCCGCGGCGCTCTTCGATGTGGCGATGGTGGAGGAATGGCCGCGCCTTGCCTCTGGGAAGACAGATTATCCTTCGATATTGCGTGCGGCCGAAGACCGCCGCACGCTGCCAGCCCCTGCAGCCTCCGCCGCCAGTGTCGCTGAGGCGTTCAAGGCGTTGCTTGGCAGGCAGGATGTTAGACCGCAGGACAGTTTCATCTCGCTGGAAGGCGACAGCCTGTCCTATGTGGCGGTGGCAAGCGAACTCGACCGGCGGCTCGGATATCTGCCTGACGGTTGGGAACATCTGACGGTCGCGGAAATCGACGCGTTGGCGCCCGCCGAGCCCCCCAATGGCGCGAAGCCCTATGACTCGGAAATGCTGCTGCGGGCGGCGGCGATTAGCGGCGTTGTCGCCAATCATGCAAGTGCCGGCACGGACTGGCATTTTGGTGGTGGCGCTGACGTGCTCATGCTGCTGGTGGGGTTCAGCCTTGCCCGCTTCAACTTTGGCCGGCTTGTCGGTGGACAGTCGTTCCAGGTGCTGCTTTCCGTGCTGCGCCGGATCATCCTGCCCTATTGCCTGATCCTTTGCGCTTATGGCCTTTTCCATCACGATATTCCGGTAAGCTCTTTCCTGCTGCTCAGCAATTTCGAGGGACGATTCCGGTCTTTCCTGACGCCCTATTGGTTCATGGAAGCGCTGCTGCAGAGCATGGTGCTGATTGCCCTGCTGTTCAGTCTGAAACGGGTCAGGACGGCCGCTGCGGAGGATCCATTCGAATTTGGGCTATGGTTCCTCGGCGGGGCAGTGGCACTGAAGGTGGCTGCCTTCACCGCTTTCCATCATGCTCATCTGCAGAATATGACGCCTGATGCGGTGCTGCCGTTGATAGGCTGCGGCTGGCTGTTGTTTTTCGCAAAGGCACCGGGGCAGAAGCTGGCGGCGCTTGGCGCCACATGCGGTTTTGCCGCCCTCCACGTCGCGGCACCCGCGCTCGGCGGCTGGGATTATGCGACGGTTGGGCAATATCGCTTGCCATGGCTGCTGGCGGTGATCGCGGCCTTGCTTTATGTGCCGCGCGTTCCTTTACCGCCCTTGATAGCGAAACTGGTCACTCAGCTTTCGGCGGCGAGCTTCACCATCTATCTGGTCCATGTTCTGCCGGTGCATCTGATGAAATATGAGCTGAGGATCGATGATGCGCCGCTCACCGTTCTGGTCGCCATAAGTGCGGGATTGGCCGTTCATCGGATGAGGCCGGGACGGGTGGTCGCCCGGCTGCTGGAAAAGCTCCAGAACCGGGCTGCGGCGGCCTTTTCGGACTGAACGCGTGCGGCCAAGCTATCTGGGCTTGAGGAGCGAAAGCGGTCTCCTGTTGCGGCTGGACTCGCTGCGGTTTCTGGCGGCGGTGATGGTGGTGGTCTATCATTTCCGCAATCAGTGGATCTTTGCCTCCGGTCCTGGCTGGGCGATGACGCAGTTCGGCAACATGACGTTCGCGGTCGATCTGTTCTTCGTGATCTCGGGCATCGTGATAAGCTGCGCCTATGAGGGACGGCTTGATTTTGGGAAATTCCTCAAGCGGCGGTTCGCCCGGCTGGCGCCGCTGCATTATGCCACACTGCTGTTCTATTTCCTTGCCGGATTTCTGGCGCTCGCCTTTGGTTATTCATTCTGGGAGGCGGAGAAATACCGGCCGGAATGCGTCGCTTCCCATTTGCTGTTCCTGCAGGCGCATGGGCTTTGCGCCGGGCACGGCTTCAATCATGTGAGCTGGTCAATTGGTGCGGAAATGACGGTTTATCTGTTTTTCCCGCTGTTCCTGAAGCTGCCAGGCATCCACCGGGCGCTACCAGTGCTGATCGCTTTCGCCTGGATCGCGCTCTTGGGATTTGCCGAGCCCTGGCTGCCCGGTGCAGAGCCCTGGCACAAGCTGACCTTTGGCCTGGGCGTGGTCCGGGCCGTGCCGGGCTTCCTGTTCGGGATGAGCCTGTGGGCCTATCGCGATGTGCTGAAAAGGCTTCCCTTTGCTGACGCTCTGCTGTTGGGCATGCTGCTGCTCTTTGGTGCCGGCATCGTGGAGGAAGCCGGGCGAGGGGTGATGCTGGCGCTGACCTATGGCTTGGCGGCGGTGGCCTTTGCCGCCGACCAGGTGGGGAGGGAGCGGCGGCTTCCGGCGCTCGTCGCCCCGTTGGCCACGCTCACCTATGGCATTTACATGCTTCATCCGCTGGTGCGGACGGTGGGCTTTCCTGTCCTTTCAAGTGCGGGTTTTGGCGCCAATGCCGCCATTGCCATTTGCGGCCTCCTGGTGCTGCCGGTCGCCTATGGTTCCTATTTCTGGTTTGAAAATCCTGCACGCGGCTGGATCGCGAACCTGTCTCTTCCGCGCCGTGCCCTGGCTGGCTGAGCTTCCCTTGCGGCCAATGATGTTCTAGGGGCCGAATTCAGGGAGTTCAGGGAACATCATGCAGGCTGGGACGCGCGCATTGCAGGTCGGGGTCATAGTGCCCGTATTCAACGAGGCCGACAATGTCGCGCCCTTGCTGGAACGGCTGGCCAAGGTGCTGAGCGGCTATGTCTGGGAAGTCATCTTCGTCGACGACAGCTCGCCCGATGGCTCAGCGAAGAAGGTAAGGGAATTTGCGTTGCTCGACCCGCGCGTCCGCTGTGTACAGCGCGTGGGGCGGCGGGGGCTGTCTTCCGCGGTGGTGGAGGGAATGCTGGCGAGTGCCGCACCCGTGCTGGCCGTGGTGGATGGCGACATGCAGCATGACGAGACTGTGCTGCCCCGGATGATCGACAAGGTGCTCGCGGGCGAGGCGGACATCGCCATCGGAACGCGTTATGCCGGAGAAGGATCGACCGGTGACATGGATGAGCGGCGCGCCGGCATTTCCCGCGGCGCGACCTGGCTGACGCAGAAGGTGATGCGCACAGAGGTCAGCGATCCGATGAGCGGCTTCTTCGCTGTCAGCCGCAAGGCGTTCGAAGCGGCGCTGCCCAATCTGTCCAATGTGGGCTTCAAGATATTGCTGGACCTGCTGGCTTCGGCTCCGCACCCGCTGCGAACGGCCGAGGTGCCCTATACCTTCCGCGCACGGGAGGCGGGGGAGAGCAAGCTCGATGCCAAGGTGGGGCAGGAGTTCCTTATCCTGCTGCTCGAAAAGATGTTCGGGCATTTCCTGCCCGTCCGCTTCCTGATGTTTGCGGCGGTGGGCGGCGTAGGGTTGCTGGTCCATCTGTCAGTGCTGGGGCTTACGCTCAACCTTGGCGGGCAGGATTTCCGGCACGCTCAGTCGCTCGCCGTTTTTGTGGCGATGACGTTCAACTTCATGCTCAACAACATGCTCACCTACCGCGACATGCAGCTTCGCGGCTGGCAATTCGTACGAGGCCTGCTGACCTTCTACGCCGTATGCGCCGTCGGTGCGATCGGCAATGTGGGCGTGGGCGAGATCGTTTATGATAATAGCAGGATGTGGGTGCTAGCGGGGATTGCAGGCGCGGCCATCGGCGTCGTGTGGAATTATGCCACCTCATCAGTGCTGACCTGGAAACGGAAATGATCCTGGCGCGGGGGCGGCTTGCCTCCCCGGCCCTGATCCTGATGGCGGCGGTGATCACGCTGGCTGTCCGCTGGCAGGGTATTGGTGACATCGTCGCCCATGCCGATGAGCAATTCTACTTGTTGGTCGGCGATCACATGCTCAACCGGGGCGCGGTGCCCTATGCCGACATATGGGATCGAAAGCCCGTAGGGTTGTTCCTGCTCTATGCCGGGATCAGGCTGCTTGGGGGCGAGGGGATCGTCCAATATCAGCTTGTCGCGCTGCTGGCTGTGGCGGCGACGAGCGGCATATTGGCGCTGTGGATAGGGCGCTATTCAGGCTGGATCGGCGCCGTTGCGGGGGTGATGCTATACAATGGCTTGCTGGTCAGCCATCTGGGCTTTGGGGGGCAGGCCGAGGTTTTTCTCAATCTGCTGATCGTGGCCGCCGGGTGGTTGACGCATCGGCTGGTGGTGGACGAAAAGCCCAGCAATAAGCGCTTCCTTGTCGCAGGTGGGGCAGCCATGTTGCTTTGCGGGCTGGCGATACAGGTGAAGCCCACCGCTGTGCTGCCGGGCGTATTTCTGGGGCTGGCGCTGATCTGGGCCGGGTGGCGAGCGGGACTTGGGTGGAAGCGCATTTCCTTGCTTGCGCTGTTCTGGGCTGGATTGGCATTGCTGCCGACGCTGCTCGTTATCCTGACTTATTGGGCCATTGGGCTGCTTGATCAGTGGCTGTTCGCCAACATCTTTTCGATTTTTGAGAAGGCTCCCGACCGCGCTGTGGCTGTGGCGGGCCGGATAGCGGATATAAGGCGCGAGTTCGGCAGGCCTTTCGCCGTCGCTGCTGTGTTGGCGGTGGCGCAATGCGCGTTCAGGCGGGAGCAGCGATCTTGGGTGCCGGCATTGTTCCTGCTTGGCTGGCTGCTGTCAGGAGTGGCTGCCTTTGCGGTGTTGTCCGCTGCCTATCCCCATTACGCGCTGGTGATGGCGCCGATGGGATGTCTGCTTGCGGGCTATGCGATGCGAGGCAATTTGCCCGGTTATGCACTGGCCTTATGGCTGCTCAACCTGTCGCTGGACAATGTGAAACTTTATGAGTGGCGGCTGGAGGCAAGCGGCGCTGTTGCTGCGCAGATCAGGTCCATGGCGGCCGCCATCCAGCCACATTTGAGGGGAGGGCGGTGCCTTTATGTCTATCATGGGCCGGTGATCCTGTATCAACTGACCGGAGCCTGTATTCCGACGCGCTTTGCCTTTCCCAATCACCTGTCAATCAGGACGGAAGCCACCGGCCTGGGTATCGATCCCGCGGCTGAGGTGAAACGGATCATCGCTGCCAGACCCGCTGTGATCGTGGATGGCGCTTTCGACTTTCATCAGCCCAATATGGCGACGCAGCGATTGGTGCGTGCGGAACTGGTCCGGCGTTACCGGCCGATCGCGCAAGTGAAGGATGGACGCGGAGTGCTGCTGGTGGTGGCTTATGTCAGGCGGCCAGCGGTTCCAACAGGCCGTTGAGATAGGCAATCAGTTCCGCTGGGTCAGTCGTTGCCATGCGCGGTGTAGCGCTGCGGGCGTCGGCAAGAGCGGTCTTCAGCTCCTCGAGTGAATTCGCCGACCAGATGAGGCCACGCGCCACAAAGGCTTCAGTGATTTCTGCCTGGTGGTCGTCATAATGTTCGCCCCGCTGGAAGAGGCGCGGCATGGATATGACGCGGCAGCCTGCACGGAGCGCCGTGATCAGGGAGCCGGTTCCACCATGGCAGACGACGATGTCGGCATCATGGAGAAGCTTCTGGACCTGACCGAAGGACAGCGTCTCAACGATCTCGACGCCTTCTACGGGAAACGGCTTTTTCGCGCCTTTTCCGACCTGGAGGACGACTCGCTCTGGTATGTGCCCAGAAGCTTTCAGGGCGGTCACGGTCTGGACGAGCCGGTCGAATGGCAGGGTTGCCCCGACAGTGGCGAAAAGCAGTGGCTGCTTCTTCGGGCGGTCGCCGTCGAGCAGTTTCAGCGGATCGAAAATATGGGTGCGGGGCCAATAGCCGGCCAGCGCCTTTGACTGGACGATCCGATGATGCGCTAGCGGGGCGGCTATCCGGGCGAAAAGCGAGGGGCGCTCGAAACGGGCGAAGGAATCGATGAGCACGATCTGCGCGCCCAGCAGGCGGGCCCAGAGCGTCGCGAAGAACATCGCGCCTGCGCCTGTGGTGATCATCACCTTTGGCCGCTCCTTGAGGACAATAGCGGCGGACTGCCAGAAATTCCTGAAGCCGTTCCAAAGCATCTGGAAAGGAGCGCCCAGCCGCGCCTGTCCCATGGCGACATGCGCCACGAAAGCACAGCGGTGATGCTCCGCCAGGCTTTTGCCGAGCGCCGTGTCTTCGGTAATGAAAAAGGTATCGAGGCTGCGCCAGGCCGGTTCCAGATCGAGAAGCTGGCGCACATGCCCGCCGCCGGAGCCCGCAAGGCATATCTTGGGAGCCGTTTCCTGCATGCTTCTGGCCTTCACGCCCTCTCGGGTCCGGTTCTTTGCATATTCCCGGCCCATTAGCATGTTTGCGGCGATTTGTACTTTTTTCTGCAACATTCCGGTCCCCGGCGGATGCCGCCAAATCGGCTGAGGTCGAAGCTGTTTAGCACAGCTTTTCGCCATATGGTGAATCGACCGAACGTATTTGGAGAGATCGCAATGTTTACAAGGGGTTTGGGTCTTGTCCTGCTGATCGCCGGAGTCGCTGGCCTTTCCGCCTGCGGCAAGGATGAAGCAAGCGCGGTCCCGAAGGGGCAGGTGGTGGCGGTTGCGGACGGTATTGAGATCACGCAGCGGGAACTTGCCGCCGAAATGGATTTGATCGGCGGCGCTGCCGGACAAAATCCCGAACGGGCGCAACAGGCGGCATTGCAGCAGATCATCGCCCGGAAGCTGCTGGCCCGCGAAGCAAGAAGCCGGAAACTGGACGAAAGCCCTGACTTTGGCTTGCTGAAGCAAAGGGCGGAAGAAGCGGTGCTGGAGGCGCTATTGCAGCGTTCGATGACCCGGAACCTGCCCGGGGCCACAGCGGAGGACGCACGGCGCTATGTAGCCGATAATCCGGATCTCTTCGCCCAACGCAAGATCATTGCAATTGACCAGATTCGCATTTCCACGGGAAAGAGAAGTGCGTTGCTGGAGAAGCTGAAGCCACTCAAGACACTGGAAGAGGTCGAGTTGGTGCTGACACGAGAGGCGGTTCGCTTCCAGCGGGGAGAAGGGATGCTGGACGCAATGCAGTCGCCGCCAGCGCTTGTGAGGCAGATACTAGCTCTGCCGGCCGAAGAGATTTTCATTCTGCCGGTTGAGGGAGGGCTCTCCGTGAACCGGATCGTCGAGATCCGCACGGAGGCAGTGGATGGGGAGGAAGCGCAGAAATTTGCGCTCAACTACCTTCGGCAGAAGCGGATTTCGGACACGCTCAAGAATCAGCTCGCGGAAATCATGAAGAGGCACAAGGACAATATCCGCTATCAGCCCGGCTATGAGGTGGCGGATGCTGCCGGAGAGCAGGCGGGCGGTTGAATCGCGGCAAGGATGATTGCCCCTACTCAGCATGAGCGGGTTGAGCTAAGCGGGCATGGGCTGCGTTGTGCAAGGACAAGTGGGGCAGGTGACAGGCAGGATATTGAAGATCGGCTTGCTCTGGCACAGCAGCAAATCGGGAAATCTAGGTGTCGGGGCGCTGACCATCGCCAATATGGCCATCGCGCGGCAGGTGGCGGAGGAATTGGGGCTGGAGCCCCGCTTCACGATCATCGGTGTGGCGGACAAGGGCAGGGCCTATGTCAGCCTTGATGAGGCATCGCTTTATGAAGTGAACAGCCGCAGGCTTCTCGATCCCAGGGAGCTAATGTCCGTCATCGGGGCGCAGAACTGCCTGCTCGACATCGGGGCAGGCGACAGCTTTGCCGATATTTATGGCTTCAAGCGGTTCTTCTTCCTTTGGTGGAGCAAGGCTATGGCGGTCGTGCGGGGTGTGCCGCTTATACTCTCTCCGCAAACGATCGGGCCGTTCACCCGGCAGCCTTATCGTTCGATGGGGCGGTGGGCAATGGAACGTGCGGACGGCGTGGTTGCGCGGGACCATGAGTCCTTTGACATCCTAAAGCGACTCGCACCCCGCGCGAGGGCGGTTCAGTCGGTGGATGTGGCCTTTGCCCTGCCCTTTGAGGATCGCTCCGGGGAGCGCGGCGGCGCCAGGCTCCGCGTGGGCGTGAATGTTTCGGGATTGCTCCTGAATGAGGCGGAAGGCGGACGGAACCGCTTTGGGTTGCAGGTGGATTATAGCGCGTTGATGCGCCGGTTCGTGGCCGCCCTGGTTGCGCGGGAGGATGTTGAGGTGCATCTCATATCCCACGCGACGTCGCTGCAGGACAGCGGGGATGATGACGGGCAAGCGGCGGACCGTTTCGCTGCCGAGTTTCCCGGTGCCATAAGGGTTCCCGATTTTGCCGGGCCTTGCGAGGCAAAGAGCTATATCTCCAGCCTAGACTATCTGGTGGCGGGGCGGATGCACGCCTGCATCGCGGCCTATTCCTCGGGAACGCCGGTGGTGCCGGTGGCCTATAGCCGCAAGTTCAGCGGACTGTTTGGAACCCTGGGATATGATTTCCTGCTGCCGGTGAAGGGCAGGGCGACGGAAGATGCCTTGCAGACTTTGATTGGCGGCCTGGAACGGCGGCAGGAGATGAAGGCCGCCATTACGAAGGGAATGGAGAAGATCGAGACGCTGCTGGAGAGCTATCGCAACGAACTGCGGGTGCAGTTCGCCGTGGCTGGCGAATTGGCTGCGATATGAGTTTGCTGCCGCGCCTCTGCGGAAATAACGGGCTTCATAGATGAAGGCGGCTTCAACAGTTCAGCGCGTGTTGCAGGATGATCTGTGCTCTGGTTGCGGATTATGTGCAGGTGTTTCCGGCGGTGCCATCGAGATGGCGGTTGCTCCCCCCGGATTTAATCGTCCCGTTGTCAAGGGGGCCATCGACCCTCGTGCCGAGGCGGTCATTGCCGATAGCTGCCCCGGCAGCAGGGTTGCGCCATGGCGAAGCGACTTGCCGCCCTCTCCCTATTGGGGACCGGCCGAAACCATTTTGACGGGCCATGCCCATGATGAAACCGTGCGCTTTGCCGGTTCGTCGGGCGGAGCGATAACCGCGCTGCTGCTGTTTGCGCTGGAAAGCGGTCTGGTCGATCGGGTGGTGCAGGTGAATGCGGATCCGGCCTTTCCCACCCGGAACCGGATCCTCGTGTCACGGACCGCCGAGGAGGTGCTGGCGGCGGCGGGCTCTCGCTATGCCGCTTCATCGCCTCTTGCCTCCATTATCGAGGAATTGGAGCGGGGCGGATGCTTCGCCTTTGTGGGGAAGCCTTGCGACATTTCAGCCCTGCGGCAACTCGCAAAGCATGATGCTCGGGTCGACAGGCATATTCCCGTGAAACTGTCCTTTTTCTGCGGGGGAATACCGAGCCATCGCGGTGCAGAGAATATATTGGCTGAAATGGGTCTCGGCGATGCCCCTCTCGCCGAATTCCGCTACCGGGGCAATGGCTGGCCAGGGCTGGCGACGGCGCGGACGGCTGACGGGCAAACGGCGCAGATGAGCTATGCTAGAAGCTGGGGCCATCATTTGTCGAAGGAAGTGCAGTTCCGGTGCAAGGTCTGCCCCGATGCGGTGGGTGGCGCTGCCGATATTGCGTGCGCCGACGCCTGGTATGGAGGCGAGAGCGGCTATCCGCAGTTCGATGAGCAGGATGGCCGGAGCCTCATCATGGTTCGCTCCACTGTGGGGCGAACTTTGCTGGACAAAGCGGTTGCCTCCGGGCGATTGGAAGCCGCGCCGCTGGCGGAAGGCGAGATCGTCCTGATGCAGCCTGCACAGGCGCGGCGCAAGCGGCTGGTGAAGGCGCGTTTTGCCGCTATGCGGCTTGCTGGACGGAAGCCGCCGAGGGTGGAGGGATTGTTGGTGGACGAGGCGTCGCGGAGAGCGGGCCTTGTGGAGAAGTTGAGGAATTTTGCGGGGACATTCCGGCGAGTGATGGCGGCTCGTCCTTGACATCATGAGGGGCCCGGCCCCGCGGATCGCACCAGGGCCAAGGGCCTAATGAACATGGGGAATGATTTGGAATGGCGATTTCGGGCCAGGGGCGCCTGCGCGCGGCGCGCCTTGGGGTGTGCCTGATGACATGGGCGAGCCCGGCGATGGGCCAGGAGCCGGAGGAGCGATCCCTGGAGCTTCGGGTGGGCGCCTCCGCCTTCTATGACAGCAACGCTGCGCGTTCGAGCAGGGTGCAGGCCGCCGCGCGGGGTCTGGCGCGGGAGGAGATGGAGTTTCGGCCCTCTGCCAATGCCGCCCTCGTGCTGCCATTCGATCAGCATGCATTCTTTGCGGACAGCCAGGTGGGCTATGAGTTCCATTCGCGGAACAAGCGGTTGGAGAGCGAAAGGATCGCTGCAACGGGCGGCGTCCGGCTCCGGCGCGCAGGTTGCCAGATCGAGGCGCGTGCGACGTACTCCCGGCGGCTTAGCGAACTGGCGGACGATTTTTCCGCCACTTCGGGCAATGTCGAGCAGGTAAGCGGCGCGGATGGAGAATTGCAGTGCAGGAAGGGCGTTGGCTTATCGCCCGCCGCTTCGATTTCCTATCGCCGCTCCCGCAATGCGCAGGAAGTGCGGCGGCGGTCGGATCTGAACAGCCTGACCCTGACCGGGGGAATTGCCTATGACCAGCCCTCGCTGGGGCGGCTGTCGCTGCTCGCAAGTGCCAGCGATCAATCCTATCCCCACCGCCTTTCCATCGCCGGGAGGCGGGACGGCATCCGCACCATATCGGGGCTGCTCCGCCTGGAACGGGAGGGGGGGGCGCTGCTGAAGGGAAGCGTGTCGGCAGGCTATATTCATGTCGATCCGGACCTGCCGGGGGTGCGGGGGTTTGAAGGGCCCACCTATGGCGCGGCACTCCGCGTGACGCCGGGCGGGCGGGCGGCCCTTGAGCTGACCGCCGAACGCTCGGTCGAGGCTTCGAACCGCATGGATGTAAGCTATTACAGGCAGGATCGGCTGGGCCTTTCCGTGCACTATGTCCTGGGTCCGCGCCTTAACGCCGATCTGCGGGGAAGCTGGCGCAGGCGCCGGTTTGCGCCTTCCCCTGCGGTGCCGGGTGTGACGCCTCCGGGCTCGGATCGAAGCTATGTCATGGGCGCGGGCCTTCAATATGCCCTCAACCGGCGGGTCGGGCTCAATCTGGATGTCGATTATCAGCGGCGGGATGCGGCGGTGGACCTGTTCGATTATGACGGGCTGCGCGCCGGCCTGACCGCCTCTTACCGTTTGTGAGGATGAGATGAGCTGGTTGAATATCTGGTCTCGGCTGCTGGCCGTTCTTGGTCTCTGTTGCGCCAATCCCGCCTTGGCCCAGGAGGCCGTCACGGATGCGGGCTATGTCATTGGCGTGGGAGATGTGATCGAGGTTTCACTGGTGGGCGTTGCTGACTACCGCTCGCGCGTGAAAGTGCAGGCCGATGGAACCGTGCTTCTGCCCTATGCCGAGAGCGTCAAGGCAGCCGACCGGACAGCATTGCAGTTGGGACGGGAGATTGGCGGCACCTTGGCTCGAGGCGGCTATTTTGTGAAGCCGCAGGTGATCGTCGACATCGTCTCCTACGCCAGCCGCTATGTGACGGTTCTGGGTGCCGTGGCGAGCCCTGGGCTAGTGCCGGTGGACCGGACCTATCGCCTTTCCGAGATATTGGCGCGCGTGGGCGGCAAGCGTGAGGGGGGCGCTGACCATGTGATGCTCCGCCGCGCTTCGGGTGAGGAACTCAAGCTCAGCCTGGACGGACTGGCGACCGGAGGCGAGGCAAGCGATCCGCAGGTTCAGCCGGGGGACAAGATCTATGTCCCTGATGCCGGGCAGTTCTTCATTTATGGCCAGGTGAATGCTCCTGGCGCCTATGCGCTGCGTGACGGGATGACGGTGCGGCAGGCGCTCGCGCGCGGAGGAGGGCTGACGCAGCTCGGTTCCCAGAAGCGCGTCAAGATCTTTCGCGGCGGGAAGCAGGTGAAGGGAGCCGGGCTGGAAAGCGCGGTTGCGGCAGAGGATGTCGTCGTTGTCGGGGAGCGGTATTTCTGATGAGCATTCAGCAGTTCTTCGCCATCCTGTGGGCGCGGCGGGCCTATATTTTCGTGACGCTGGCCGGGTCGCTTATCGGGGCCAGCCTCGTCGCATTTCTGCTGCCCCCTCGCTATGAGGCAACTTCCCGCGTGATGTTGAACTTCATCAAGCCCGATCCCGTCACCGGAGAGGTGATTTCGTCCAGCTTCGCCCGCACCTACACCCAGACACAAAGCGAACTCATCCGCGACTATCGCGTGGCTGGGCAAGTGGTTGACCGGCTGGGCATGGCGGGCGATCCGGTGCTGCAGGCTCAGTTTTCCAGTCTCCCGCCCGAGCAGCAGACGGATTTCCGGCGCTGGCTGGCGGATTCGATCATTGCGCGGACGCGGGCGGATCTGGTGATGGGGACGAACATATTGGAGATCAGCTACCGGTCGACCAATGCGGAGATTGCCCGCATCGTGGCCGACGCGCTGCGCGACGCCTATGTCGATATCAGCCGGGCGACCCGGCGCGAAGAAGCGCTGCGGAACGCCAATTGGTTCGATCGGCAGGCGACGGAGATCCGTGCGAAACTGACTGAAGCCGAAGAGGCAAAGGCAGCCTTTGAAAAGGCGCATGACATCGTCCTGCAGGAGGATAATAGCGATATAGACAGCGTCCGCCTGGCGGCTCTCGCGGCAAGCAGCGCGCCGGTGATGCCCGCACTGCCGGCGGCTGTCCCGGTCGCGTCAGGCTCGGCGTCGCAACTGGCCCAGATCGATGCCGCCATTGCGCAGTCTGCAGAGCGGCTTGGTCCAAGTCATCCCCAGATGCAGGCGCTTAGGGAACAGCGGCGGATAATCGCAGCGTCGGCCGCGCGGGAAATGGCGGCGGCCAATAGTGCGAGCGCGGCCGCCTTGCAGGCAGCGGGCACTGGCGCGCTGACGATCAGCCGGGAAGTGGCGGCGCAGCGGTCCAAGGTGATCGCCCAGCGCGACAAGTTGGGAGCGCTGAGAAAATTGAAGGATGAGGTCGACCTTCGCCGTGCCCAACTGGCCAAGATCAATGAGCGCATCGGCGCTTTGCGGCAGGAATCGGAAGCCGATCAGACGGGGCTTACGGTGCTTGGCAATGCCGTTGCACCGGCCTCGCCCTTTTTCCCCAACAGGCCGCTGATCCTGATCGGAGCGGCGGTGCTGGGGGTGGCGATCGGCGGGCTCACGGGGTTGTTGCTGGAATTGCTGGGGCGGCGCGTCAGAAGCGTGGGGGACGTGGTGAATGGCTTTGACGTGCCGCTGCTTGCGGTGATGGAGAGGCCTGAGGATCGGCGGCCGCACGGCGTTCTTGCGCAGGTGCAGGCGCTATTCTGGCCCCGTCATGCATAGGGGATATGCTCATGAACACTGAATCCATTGCCGATATTCAGGAACTGAGCGAGACAGTATCCCGCGGTCCCGGCCAATGCACTTTTTCGGAAGGCGTGATCCTGGCCGCCGATCCGCACGGAGCGAGAGCGGAAGCGCTGCGGTCGCTGCGCACGCAGCTTATGGAAAGGCATTTGCGGCTGGGGCGGCGGGCCATCGCGCTGTGCAGTCCGGGCGCTGGCGCGGGCACCAGCTTCATGGCGGCCAATCTGGCGGTCGCCTTTGCACGGGCGGGCGCGAACACCCTCCTCATCGACGCCAATATGCGCGATCCTGCCGTTCAGGATTTCATCGTTCCGGCTCAGCCGGTGGCGGGCCTGGCACAATGTCTGGCGGGAAATGGGAACTGCGCCGATTTCATTCAGGGCAATGCAGTTCCCAATCTTTCGATCCTTTATTCAGGCGGTCCTGACGCGGCGGCGCTGGACAGGCTTTCCGGGCCATCGTTCCCAGCCCTTATGGCCCGATGCATGCGGGATTTCGATCTGGTCATTGCCGACACACCGCCTGCAAACCGCCATGCCGACGTCCTCAGGATCGCAGCGGCGGCTGGCCATGCGCTGCTGGTGCTTCGCAAGCATGTCAGCTTCATGGCGGATGCCGATATGCTGATCGGCCAGCTTGCGGCAAGCCGCGCGGGTGTTGCAGGTATCGTGCTCAATGAAGGGCCCTGATCCGCAGGCCGGGGGAGTTGCAGGTCCTTGCCTGTCCTTGCCTCTGCAAAAGGGGTTCTCTTCAAACGGCTTGGCGGACAGGTGGTTCGCCATCGCAGGCCTCGCGGCGCTCGCGATCCCGACACTCTTTTCCCTTGGCAAAGAGTCCTGGTCGACAGAGGCCGGAGCGCATGGTCCCATAGTCCTTGCCACCGGGCTTTGGCTGTTCTGGGTTCGCTGGAACACGCTTCGGGAGGAAGCGCAGCCCGCTGGCCCCGCCATTGCCGCGGTCCTTTTCCTCATTGCGTTGCCCCTCTATGTTTTTGGCCGCGCCTATGATTTCCTGTTTCTGGAGGCTGGCGGACTGTTCGGAGCTTTCGCAGCCCTGTTCCTTGGCCGGTTTGGCTGGCAAGCCGTCCAGAAACACTGGTTCCTGCTTTTCTATATGGCCTTTCTGATCCCTGCGCCCGGATGGGCGCTGGACGAGGCTACCCAGCCGCTGAAGCAGTTGGTCTCCCAAGCCTCCACAGCGATGATGCGCGGCCTGGGCGTGCCGGTCTTCCGGGAGGGAGTGACGCTTTATATCGGGCCTTATCAGCTTCTGGTGGAGGATGCCTGCGCCGGGATGAACAGCTTGATGGGCCTTATCTCCATCAGTCTGTTCTATATTTATGTGCTCCGTGGCGCGGAGTGGCGCTATGCGCTGCTGCTTGCGGCGCTGATCGTCCCGGTGGCGGTGATGGCCAATATGGTGAGGATCAGCCTGCTGGTTCTGCTGACCTGGGGCTATGGAGATGCAGTGGCGCAGGGTTTTCTTCATTTTACCGCTGGATTTCTGCTCTTTGCGTTGGCCCTGCTGCTGATCTTCGGTCTGGACTGGCTCTTGAGCCGGGCGATCGGCGGCGGCCGATGAGGCGCAGAGATGTTCTGGTAGGCGGAGCGGCCCTGGCGGCCGCAGGTGCGTCCTGGATGCTGGCCCCACGGGAGACGCTCGACCTTATGGGCCGGGCCAAGCTGGCGGAGATCGTGCCCGACCGCTTTGGAGCCTGGACATCGGAACTTTCCGACAAACTGGTTCAGCCGAAGACCAGGGGAAAGCTGGCCGACTTGCTCTATTCGGATACGCTTTCCCGCATCTACAGGAGAGCTGGTCACGAAGAACAGGTCATGATGCTGATCGCTTATGGCAGCACGCAAAGCGACCTGTTGCAACTCCATCGGCCCGAGACATGCTATCCCGCCTTTGGCTATCGCATCGCACGAAATGAGCAGGTGCGGCTGAAGATTGGCGAAAAGGGACTGCCGGCCCGCGAGATGCTGGCGGTGGGGCCAGGACGGTCCGAATCCATACTCTACTGGACGCGGATCGGTGATGCATTGCCCACCGATGGCGGCGAGCAGCGGCTGGTGCGGCTGCGGATGGCGATGGCGGGTTATGTTCCCGACGGCTTGCTGGCACGATTTTCGATCGAAGGGCAGGATACCGCCGCTGGAAAGCGGCTGGCGGGCTTTGTGCAGCAAATGTTGGGTGCCGTTGCGGCGGAGAAATTGCCGGCTCTTATCGGCCGTGCGCATCATGCAAATGACAGATCATCGATAGAATAGATCTATCGAAATTTATTAACATTCTATTTGAAGCTTCGATCACGATCGCTAGTAAGGGCACTCATAGCCTTCCCAGGCCGCATGATAGGAGACGCCCGATGAAGACCAGAGCAGCCGTCGCTGTTGCGCCCAACAAGCCGCTTGAAATCCACGAAGTGGAGCTCTCCGGGCCCAAAGCTGGTGAGGTGCTGGTGGAGATCATGGCGACGGGTGTGTGCCATACCGACGCCTATACGTTGGAGGGCAAGGACAGCGAGGGCATCTTTCCGTCGATCCTGGGGCATGAAGGCGCGGGCATTGTGCGTGAGGTCGGGCCGGGTGTGACTTCGGTCAAGGCCGGGGACCATGTGATCCCGCTCTACACGCCTGAATGCCGGGAGTGCAAAACCTGCCTGTCCCAGAAATCGAACCTCTGCACCTCGATTCGCTCGACCCAGGGTCAGGGGTTGATGCCCGATGGGACCAGCCGTTTCTCGCTGGGCGGGGAGACGCTCTATCACTATATGGGCTGCTCGACCTTCTCCAACTTTACGGTGATGCCGGAGATCGCGGTGGCGAAGATCCGCGAGGACGCCCCCTTTGACAAGGTGTGTTACATTGGCTGTGGCGTGACCACCGGGGTTGGTGCGGTGATCTGGACGGCGGGGGTTGAGCCGGGTTCGAATGTCGTCGTGTTCGGCCTAGGTGGGATCGGCCTTAACGTGATTCAAGGCGCCCGGCTGGTCGGTGCGAACAAGATCATCGGCGTGGACGTGAACCCCGCCAAGCGCGCCATGGCCGAGAAGTTCGGCATGACGCATTTCATCAATCCCAAGGAAGTGGGCTTCGACAAGGTGGTCGCGGCGGTGATCGACGCGACCGACGGCGGCGCGGATTACAGCTTCGACTGCACCGGCAATACCGATGTGATGCGGCAGGCACTGGAATGCTGCCACCGCGGCTGGGGCGAAAGCGTCATCATTGGCGTTGCGGAGGCGGGGAAGGAAATTTCCACCCGTCCGTTCCAGCTGGTGACGGGCCGCGTGTGGAAGGGATCGGCCTTCGGCGGTGCCCGCGGACGGACGGACGTGCCCAAGATTGTCGACATGTATATGGACAAAAAGATCAATATCGACGACCTCATCACCCACACCATGCCGCTCGACGACATCAACAAGGCATTTGACCTGATGCACGCGGGTGAGAGTATTCGCAGCGTGGTGCTGTACTAATCTTAGTCAGGGCCGTCCCAGTCCTGGGGCGGCTTTTTTGTGCAAGGGAGAAATATTATGGCGATCTTTACGCATTGCTGTGTTGGGGCCAACGATCTTGAGGCTTCGAAGGCGTTTTACGACGCGGCGCTTGCTGGACTCGGGATTAAATATCTGGGTGCGATGAGCGAGAACAGCGCACTCTATGGCAAGGATGCCCCGGAATTTCTCGTGCTGAAGCCCGCCAATGGCGAGCCGGCCTGTGTCGGCAACGGCTTCACCCTGGGCTTTGCCGCCGAAACGCGGGCGCAGGTGCGCGCTTTTTATGAGGCAGGCCTTGCCAATGGCGGCACCGACGAGGGTGAGCCCGGCCCCCGCGCCTTTCACCCCCTGGCCTATGGCGCCTATCTGCGCGATCCGGTCGGGAACAAGATCTGCGCCTATTGCTACGCCGACGGCGAGTAAGGTGAAAGCGGGGAAGAGGGGCGGCGGACTGGTTCAGTCGGGCCCGGCCCCACTCCCCGCCCCCTCTCCCCTAAAGGGGAGGGGGAGATTTTGGAGACGAGCGTGACGATCGAGACCCTTTCCACCAACAAGAGCTTTGGCGGCGTGCAGGGCGTGTACAGGCATGCCTCCCGCGAGACCGGCACGGACATGACCTTTGCCGTGTTCGTGCCGCCGCATCCCGAGGGCGCGAAGCTGCCGGTGCTCTGGTATCTCTCCGGCCTTACCTGCACTCATGCCAATGTGATGGAAAAGGGCGAGTATCGCCGGCTAGCGGCGGAGCTGGGCTTGATTGTCGTGTGCCCGGATACCTCGCCGCGCGGCGAGGGCGTGCCGGACGATGCCGAAGGCGCCTATGATTTCGGGCTGGGCGCGGGCTTTTATGTGAACGCGACGCAGGAACCCTTTGCGAAAAACTACCGCATGCTCGCCTATGTGACGGAGGAGCTGCCGGAGATCGTCGCGGCGAACTTCCCCGCGGACATGGCGCGGCAGTCGATCTTCGGCCATTCCATGGGTGGGCATGGGGCGCTGACCATCGCACTTAAGAATCCTGGCAGGTTCAAGAGCGTGTCGGCCTTTGCGCCGATCAGCTCGCCGATGAATTGCCCCTGGGGCGAGAAGGCATTGGGGGGCTATATTGGACCCGACAAGGCGCTCTGGCGGCAATATGACACCTGCGCGCTGATCGAGGACGGGGCGCGGGTGGACGCGATCCTGGTGGATCAGGGCGAGGGGGACAATTTCCTTGAAGGGCAGCTCAAGCCCGAACTGCTGAAGGCCGCATGCGAGAAGGCGGGCATAGCGCTCCAGCTTCGGGTGCAGCCGGGCTATGACCATAGCTATTTCTTCATTTCGACCTTCATGGAAGATCATCTGCGCTGGCACGCCAAAGGGTTGAGGGCTTAACCCCCAACCCTTCCCTTCGTCAGTTCGACGCTTCCACCGGCCGGTCATTGAGGGGCTGGAGCGGACGCGCATTCTGTCCGAACAAGGCCTCATATTGATGCACCTGAGCTGCGGAAATCGGCATCCGTTTGCGCAGGACGATCCAGCGGACATTCTGGCTGCAAGGCGGCGTCGTCAGCGAGCCTGAATAGGTGACATAGCTGTGTTCCGCCGGCAGCAGGCTGGAGGGATCGAAAATCTGGTCCTGCTGAAGCTTTGTCTTGCCTGCTTTTTGCGGAATGGCGGAGAGCAGGGGCGCCAGCGCCTGATTGTCCTCTCCCTGTTCGAATAATATGGCGACGACGGCCAGATCTCCGGCGGCGTTGCGGTGCACGAAATGCGCGTCGGCGGCAAAGCGCCCGCCGTTCACGGCCTCTTCGCTGGGCGTGTGGAAATGGATCTGGACCAGGTCGTAGCTGTCGGAGCCGATGGTCAGGTGAGACCCGGCCGGTGCCTCTATCTGGGCGGCATGGCCATTATTCGTGATGTGCAATGGACCCGCTTTATATGCGAACTGCAGGGGAGCAAGATCGGCGAGACGAACCTGCGCGATGTCGATCGGGGATTGCTGCTTTCCGGCATCGCACTGCGCATAATCGGGGCTGAGGTGCCCCCAGCCGCCGGGGCCATTTGTCCCGCTGCCATAGTCCCAGGCCGGGTGTCCGGCGGCCAGTGCGCCGGTTGCGAAAGCGAAGGCGAGACTTGTCATTATCGTGGTTTTGAAGAGGCTTTTCACTTGCTGTGTCTCCATATGTACGCAGGCGGCGTATCCGCGCAGCGGCGCTAAGCTGGAGACATTCGTTTCTCTAACGAAAATAAGCATTTCCAATCATCGAACGCGTCGATGATGGGCGCGTACGCGCGGCTGCTGTGCGCGGCGGCAAGTTCACGCGGAAGCGCAGAGGCCACGGGGCGGCGGCGGGTTTTTAGGCCCGTTTCCGAACTCCGCGTCTCAACAAGTGAACAGGTCAGGGATCAAGGATATTTTTTCGGCCAGTCCTCGGGATAGGGCGCTTTCCAGCTTGGGCCGCGCACCCACGTGGTGCCGCGCGGAGCAAAGCCTTCCTCCAAGGTGCCGACGCGCTTCATGGCATCGGCAGTGGCGGCATCGCGGCACGACGGCACTGGCGGTGAGGCTGTGTCCGATTCTCCGAGCTTTTCACACAGGAAGCGTGCGGTCAGATTGACCCGCTGACGCAAAACTTTCCTGTCGCTTTCCTTGCTGAGATCAAGATCCGCATAGCTTACCGCTTGAGACAGGGACTGCACGCTGTCCGGAACCTTCCCATAGCGCCCGGAAACGATGATTTCCTCCGGGGCGTTCTGCGCCAGGGCGGGCGTAGCCGTGACAGCGATGGCGGCACCGATGCATAATGAGCGTACAGGCCGAAAGTCGGGGATGTTCATGATACCTCTCCTATCGAGGCAAAGGCCCTTCAGGGGGGCTGCGAGTTCCCCTCGCTCTCCAGCGAAAGGAAACGCTGAGCCAGAGAGGGGGTTCCGGGGGCTTGCGCGGGGAGGCGAGGCGTTGGATGTGTCGAGATAGTATCAGCAGAAGCGGGGTCCCTGCCTTGCGGGGACGACGGGGTTTGGAACCACGTGCCGCCAAGTCTCGCTGCCCTCTCCCAGAGGAGAGGGATTATATAACCAAATAGGCAAAAATAACTTGACACCGTCACGCTGATCTGGCACATATCAGACATGCTGAAAAATTGTGAGTCGCGCTGATAGTGCGGCTGGGGCTCGGGCGGTTGTCCGGGCCTTTTTGTTTGCGGGCGGGAAGGATGGTGCGCTTGTGGCAGAGAGTGAGGGAAAGGTTGGGGCTCTGGTGGTGGGGCGTTGCTATACCGGGAGCCGGGATGGGCAGCCGCAGAAGAAACGGGCCCGGAAGGGGTCCTGTACGCGGGAATTGGCGGAGACCTTCATGCAGGTGCTGAGGGATACCTGCAATGTCATGGAAGCGGCCCGGGCAGTGGGGAAGACGACCGCGATCATCTATCGTTGGCGGCTGAAGGACGCGGCTTTCCGGGCGGCCTGGGACAAGGCGCTGGACGAAGGTTATGCGGCGCTGGAGATGGAGCTGCTGCGGCGGGCGCGTTTTGGGCAGGACGTGACCGAATATCGCACCGGGGATGACGGCCAGGAGGCGCCGGTCAAGCGGGTGCATAGCTATTGCAATAATCTCGGCATGCGGTTGCTGGCGCAGCATGCCAGGACCGTCGGGGCTTATCGTGCGGGGCAGGGCGGTGGCAGTGATGGATCGCGGGCGCTGGAAGAGATCAGGCGGAAGTTGATGGCGATGAAGGAGCGGGGTGAGGAGTGAATTTGAGCGGAGTGAGATGTTCCGGCCAAAGAAATCTCCGTCGTTCCTGCGGAGGCAGGAACCCCGCTTTTTCTGCTGTCCCCGTTAGTTAAGGAAGCGGGGTCCCTGCCTGTGCAGGGACGACGATGCTTTCCTGCGAACTCCTTTTTCCTACTGCATCTTTGGGGAGACAAACAATGGAGGCTTCCTTTGCCCAAAGGCTGGCGGGGCTGCCGGAGAAGGCGTTTTTGCGGCTGTTGCGGCGCTTTCCAGAGGAGGAGCTGGAGGGGCTGGTTCGGAACTGGGAGTTCTGGAGCCGGGCGGGGCAGCGGGAGCCGGAGGGCGATTGGCGGGTGTGGCTGCTGATGGCGGGGCGGGGCTTTGGCAAGACGCGGGCGGGGGCCGAGTGGGTGCGGTCGGTGGCGGAGGCGGATGGTGCGGCGCGGATCGCGCTGGTGGGGGCGACCTTGCATGAGGCGCGGTCGGTGATGGTGGAGGGGCCGAGCGGGCTGCTTGCCATTGCGCCGGAGGGAAAGCGGCCGGTCTATGCGCCTTCGCTGCGGCGGCTGGTGTGGCGGTCGGGCGCGCAGGCGATGCTATATGGCGCCGCCGAGCCGGAGAGCCTGCGCGGGCCGGAGCATAGCCATGGCTGGGCCGACGAGATTGCCAAATGGCCCGATGGCGAGGGTGGGTGGGACAATTTGATGATGGGGATGCGGATGGGCGCACGGCCGCGGATCGTAGCGACGACGACGCCCCGCCCAGTGCCGCTTGTGCGGAGGCTGGTGCGCGAGAGCGATGTGGTGATGACGCGGGGGCGGACGGGGGAGAATAGGATGAACCTCCCAGGTTCCTTTCTGGCGGCGATGGAGGCTGGCTTTCGCGGGACCAGGCTGGGGCGGCAGGAGCTGGACGGGGAGTTGATCGAGGAGATCGAGGGGGCGCTGTGGAGCCGCGAACTGATCGAGCGGCGGCGCGTGCGGGCGGCGCCTGCGGTGCGGCGGATGGTGATCGGCGTCGATCCTCCAGCAAGCGCGCATGGCGATGTTTGCGGGATCGTGGCGGTGGCGCTGTGTGCCGACGGGCGGGCCTATGTGGTGGCGGACGCCAGCGTGGCCGGACGATCGCCCGAAGGCTGGGCGCGGGCGGTGGCGGAGGCGGCACAGCTGCACGGCGCGGACCGGGTGATCGCCGAGGCCAATAATGGCGGGGCGATGGTGGAAAGCGTGCTCCGGGCGGCGGACTTCGCCCTGCCTGTACGGCTGGTGCATGCGGCGCGGGGGAAGGTAGCGCGGGCGGAGCCGGTGGCGGCGCTGTATGAGGCGGGAAAGGCGCTGCATTGTGGGGCCTTCCCGGAACTGGAGGACGAGATGTGCGGGTTGATGACCGGTGGGGGTTATGAGGGGCCGGGCCGGTCGCCGGATCGGGCGGATGCGCTGGTGTGGGCAATGACGGAGGTGATGCTGGGGAGTGTAAAGGGCGGAGCGCGGGTGCGGGTGCTCTGATATTCTCCTCTCCGATCGGGAGAGGGGGCCAAGTCTCCATATCCTCCCCCGCCCGAGGGGAGGGAAGCTGAGGAGCTGATCATGAAATGGTTTGGGAAGAAGTCCGCCGAGGCGTCTCGGCGGCCGGTTTTGGCGCGTGGGTGGTTTGGGTGGCTCGGGGCTCCACTGGGCGAGTGGCCGACCAATTATGAGGGGCAGGTGAAGGCGGCGGTGCTGGGGAATCCGGTGGCGCAGCGTGCCCTTCGGCTGGTGAGCGAGGCTGTGGGCGGGGCGGCCCTGCTGGCTGAGGGCGGGAGCGCCAAGGACCGGGAGAGGGCGCTGGCGCTGGTGCAGGCGCCGTCGGCGGGGCAGGGGCTGGTGGAGACATTGGCGGCGCATCTGCTGTTGCACGGCAACGGCTATGTGCAGGTTGCGACCGGCGCGGATGGGGAGGTGGCGGAGCTGTTTGCGCTGCGGCCCGAGCGGGTGAGCGTTGAGGCGGACGCGCGGGGCTGGCCTATGGCATATCTGTACCGCGTTGGTGAAAATGTGGCGCGGCTTTCAAGTGAGGATGCCGCCGGGCGGACGGCGGTCATCCATGTGAAGAGCCTGCATCCGCTGGACGATCATTATGGCCTGGGGTGCATAGGAGCGGCGGCTGGCGCGGTGGCGATCCATAATGCGGCGACGGTGTGGAACAAGGCGCTGCTCGACAATGCGGCGCGGCCCTCGGGCGCTCTGGTTTATGAGCCGGGGGAGGCGGGGGCGGTGATGTCGCCAGAGCAGTTCGACCGGATCAAGGCGGAGATGGAAACGGCCTTTCAGGGCGCCGCAAACGCTGGGCGGCCGATGCTGCTGGAGGGCGGGCTTAAGTGGCAGGCTATGAGCCTGACGCCTGCGGACATGGATTTTGTGGGGTTGAAAGCCGCGGCGGCGCGGGAGATCGCGCTCGCCTTTGGCGTGCCGCCGATGCTGATGGGGCTGCCGGGGGATAATGCCTATGCCAATTATCGCGAGGCCAACCGGGCCTTGTGGCGGCAGACGATCCTGCCGCTTTCGGAGAAGATATTGGGCGGGATTGCGCACGGGCTGAAGCCCTGGATGCCGGGGGTAAGGCTGGCGGTGGACCTCAACAAGGTGCCGGCGCTGGTGGAAGAGCGCGGGGCGCTTTGGGACCGGGTGAGCGCAGCCGATTTCCTTACACGAGAAGAGAAGCGGGCGATGCTGGGCCTGGGATGACATCGATGCGGCAGACCCGCTTTTCCGGGTCCCAGCGGCCGCCCTGGTCGAGGCACTGGTCGATCAGCCAGTAATCCGACCACCAGAGCCAGATGAGCGCCGCCGTCAGGATGATGAGCAGCGCCAGGAGCAGGTATCGGATCATCCCTGCAGCTTAACCCGGCGTCGGGTGCAGGGAAAGGAGGGATCATGAATGATGGTGACATGCTGGCGCGGCTGGTGCGCCAGGCGGAGGAGGATGGCGCGGGGCTGGTGACGGTGCGCGCGCTGGTGGAGGAGGCGAGCGAATTGGGAGCCGGAAGAGCGCTGGCGCGGCTGGGGCTGTCCGATGCGGGGGCGGAGAAGGATGTGCGCGAACTGCGCGAGCTGCTGGGGGCCTGGAGGGATGCGAAGCGGGCGGCGCGCAATGCAGTGGTCGGGTGGATCGTGCGCGGGTGCCTGGCGCTGGTGCTGATGGCGGTGGCGGTGAAGGTTGGGGTGTTTGGGGTGTTGAGGGGGTGAGGATGGGGGATATTGGCGAAAGAGCCTTGAGCGATGTCGGGCCCCACCCCCTGACCCCGTCCCCTGAAAGCGAGGGGGGAGTGCGGTTTGCGGGCTATGCGGCTGTATTCGATCATGTCGACCGGGGTGGGGATGTGGTTCGGCGGGGGGCGTTTGCGGGGGCGGGAGCCGTGCCTTTGCTGTGGCAGCATAAGCCCGGGGCGGTGATCGGGACGGTGGAATATCTGCGCGAGGACAAGCGGGGCCTGCGGGTGATCGGACGGATTTCGCCGCGTACGGCGGCCGGACGCGAGGCAGCGGCGCTGCTGAAGGAAGGGGCGGTGATCGGGCTGTCCTTTGGCTATCGGGTGCGGGAGGCTTCGGAGGACAAGCCGAGGGAGCTGCGGGCGCTCGACCTGGTGGAGGTGAGCTTGGTGCGCTTTCCGATGCAGCCTTTGGCGCGGGTGCATGCGGTGGAGGAATAGTGGTGCGTTTCTGAGGGTGAACCCCCCCTCGCCCAACTTCGGCTAGGCAGCGAGCTGCCAAGCCTTCCTATCCCTCTCCCCCTTGGGGCGAGGGCTTTTTTTTGTGTGTGGGAGATGACTATGTATGAAGTGAAGGCGGATGCGCTTGAGGCGAGCTTTGATGCGGTGCTTCAGGCGGAGAAGATTGCGGCGCTGGAGGCGGATGTCGCCACGTTGAAAGGGCAGGCGGTTGCTGCGCAGAGACCCGCGCTGGATGGGGTCAAGAGCGTTTTGGACGACCCGAAGCGGACGGCCTTTGTCGAGCGCTATCTGCGCAAGGGGCTTGAGGCCGGAGTGGAGTTGAAGAGCTTTTCGGGCGCTTCGGGTGCGGAGGGCGGCTATGCGGTGCCGCGCGAGATAGACGCCCTTATCGATGCGACATTGAAGAGCATTTCGCCCATTCGCACCATTGCCAATGTGGTGCAGACCGGATCGGCAGGCTATCGCAAGCTGGTGACAAGCGGCGGCGTCCCTTCGGGCTGGGCGAGCGAAACGGGTGCGCGTGCCGAGACGGGAACCCCGGTCTTCCATGAAATCGTGCCGCCGTCGGGGGAGCTGTTCGCCAATCCGGCGGCAAGCCAGGCGATGCTGGACGATGCGCAATTCGATGTCGAGAGCTGGCTGGCGAGCGAGATCGCGATGGAATTCGCCAAGGCCGAAGGTGCGGCGTTCGTCAATGGCAACGGCATCAACCAGCCCAAAGGCTTCCTGAAAGCGACGGCGACGAATGAGGCCGACAGCGTCCGGGCGTTCGGCACGTTGCAATATGTAGCCTCAGGTGCGGCGGACGGCTTTGCGGCCGTCAGGCCAGAGGAGAAGCTGGTCGATCTGGTGCATTCCTTGCGGGCGCCATATCGGCAGGGGGCGGCGTTCCTGATGAACTCGTCGACGCTGGCGCGCATCCGCAAGTTCAAGACGGACGATGGCGCCTTTATGTGGCAGCCGGGGCTGGCGGCGGGTCAGCCTGATGTGCTGCTTGGCTATCCAGTGGTCGAGGCCGAGGACATGCCCGATATCGCGGCGGGGAGCTTTTCCATCGCCTTCGGCAATTTCAAGGCGGGTTATGTGATTGCCGAACGGGCGGCGACGACGATCCTGCGCGATCCCTACACCAACAAGCCGTTCGTGCATTTCTATGCGGTGAAGCGGGTGGGCGGGGCCGTTGCCAATAGCGAGGCGATCAAGCTGATGAAGTTTGCTGCTGCGTAAGTGCCGCTATGGGGTGAGGGGATGCGCGTCACTGCTAGGGCGCAACCCCTCACCCAGCTTCGACTAGGCAGCACGCTGCCAAGTCTGCGCAACCCTCTCCCAACGCGAGAGGGTTTGTTCGTTCGAACATCGGGAAAGGGAAAAGCGGCATGCCGATTGGGGATGCGGCGCTGGAAGGCGCGCGTGGGGAGGTGAAGGCTTGGCTGAGGCTGGAAACCATGCAGGAGGACGCATTGGTCGACCGCCTCGTCAGGAGCGCCATTGGCTTTGGCGAGGGCTTTATCGGCCAGGCGCTGATCGTTCGGGAAGAGGTGCAGCGCCTGCCCGCATCGCGGGAGTGGCAACGGCTGAAATGGACGCCGGTGCGGGCGATCTCGGGCGTTGCCGGCGTGCCTGCGGAAGGAGTGGTCTTTGCGATGCCGGCGGGGAGCTATGCTGTTGACATTGACGGCAATGGCGATGGCTGGGTGCGGGTGATCGAACCAGGTGCGGCGGGGCGGATCGATGTGACGTGCAGCACGGGGGTCGCAGTGGACTGGACCGGATTGCCCGAGGCGATCCGGCAGGGCGCGGTGCGGCTTGCCGCCCATATGTTCGCACATCGCGATGGCGAGGGCGGGGCGCCGCCCGCTGCCGTGAGTGCGCTGTGGCGGCCCTGGCGGCGGATGAGGATCGGCTGATGGCGGGCGAAATTGCGGGATTGCTGATCGAGCGCGTGACGATCGAGCGACGGACGGAGGAGCGCGATGCGCTGGGCGGCAGCGCGGCGGCATGGACGCAGGAGGCCGAGGTCTGGGCAGGGGTGGCGCCCGACAGGCGCGCTGCTGAAACGGCAGGCGGGGCTTTGCGGGGAGAGCGGCGCTGGGCGGTCACGCTGCGGCGGCGGAGCGGGCTTGGGCTGGACTGCCGCCTGCTCTGGAAGGGCAGGGTCTTGGGCGTGCGGCTGGTGGAGGATGATCCGCGGGTGGGGGATGTGATGATGCTCCGGTGTGAGGAGGAGCCATGTTCGAGCGGCTGATGGCGTTGGGATTGCGGCGTGCAGAGGTGCGCAAGGGGCTGAGGATTGCGGTGCTGGCGGAGCGGCTGGGCGAGGATCTGCCGCCCGGCGTCCGGGTGGAGGCTGGGGAGGACAGCGTAGTGCTTTCCGGGCGAAGGCTTTGGCCGCGGTGGCTGAGCGATGCCCGGTTGAGGGCCATTGGCTTGTTGGCGAGGGGAGAGGGTGGATGAGTGCTGCGGTGATGGCGGTGCAGAAGGCCGTAGTGGCGGCGATGAAGGCCCATGCCCCTTTGGCTGGGGCGGTGAGTGGCGTGTTCGATGGGCCGCCCGCAGGCGCGTGCTTTCCCTATGTGGCGATGGCGGATAGTCCCTGTGTGGATTGGAGCCATAAAAGCGGGCGGGGGCGGGAAATAAGGCTGGCGGTCAGCATATGGGATGATGGCAAGAGGGCGGCGCGGCTGCATGCGCTGATGCGCGAGGCGGAAGCGGCGATCGAAGGGATGGCGGTGGCGCTTGACGGCTGGCGGGTGGTGAGCCTCAATTTCCTGCGGTCACGGGTCGTGCGGGATGCGGATGGGCCGTGGGCTGGGCTGGTGGAGTATCGGGTGAGGGGGTTGGAGGGGTAGGGGGGCCTCCCCTCCCGCTTGCGGGAGGGGCCGGGGGGAGGACCTGTATAGGTAAGGGCCAACATGCCCTCCTCTAACCCCTCCCGCAGGCGGGAGGGGAATGAAGCGCCATCCAGACGTTGATCATCCCGGACGCGTGTTGGTTTCCAGAAAGTCGCGATAGCTGCTCTGGAATTTTTCGAGATAATCCTCGACCTGGAAGTTCGCGTCCTCCTGGGCGTCGGCGTCGGACATCTTGTCGGCCTTGTCGGCAGTGATGACAGCAGTCCGGAAGGCCGCTTCCTGCTTGTCGCAGGCCGGCTTCAGTGCCTTGTCGAATTCGGCGGGGCTAGTCTTCTTGTCCAGATGCTCGACCATGAACTTGCGCAGGCAGGTCGCATATTCGTCGCGTGTCTTCACCATCATGTCGGCCGGCTGGGCCGCCGCGAAGGCGATAAAGCTGAGTGCGGAAAGCAGCATTTCAAGAACCTTTGAGCCTATTGTTTTTGACTAAGGGAGAATGCGCCATGGGTGCGGAAAAGGGAAGTGCTTTCCTTCTGAAAGTGGGCAATGGCGGTACGCCGGTGATCTATGCCACGGTCGCGGGTCTGAGGACGACACAGCTCAGCGTGAATGGCGAGGCCGTCAACGTAACGAACAAGGATAGCGGCGGCTGGCGGGAGCTGCTTTCCGGTGCTGGAGTGCGGTCGGTGAGCGTGTCGGGCGCGGGGATCTTTACCGGGTCCGCCGCAGAGGTGCGGGTGCGCGGCAACGTCCTGGCGGGCGCCATTGATGATTATGAATTGAGCTTTGAAAGCGGGGAGCGGATGCGCGGCCGGTTCCTGGTCACGCGGCTCGACTATGCCGGGGATTATAATGGGGAGCGGAGCTATACGATGAGCCTGGAAAGTTCCGGACCGGTGGTGAGCGAATAGGACGCGAAAATTCGGCTTTTTCCTTGCGGATGGCAGTGAAGAAGCCGGGTCCCTGCCTGCGGCCGAAAGCCGCAGTTTATCCTGAGCGCCCGCCCTGCGGGGCAGTCGAAGGGCAGGGGCGACGGATAAATCGCCAATGCTGCGTTCGCGGGGCGCAGGCGAATTTCAGAGGAGGTGCAAATGACGCACGCGAATTCGGCGCGGGGCGAGGCGATGTTGCGCGTGGGTGGGGAGGCGCTGCTGTTGCGGCCGAGCTTTGCGGCGCTTGTGGCAGCGGAAGAGGAATTGGGGCCGCTGTTTGCGCTGGTAGAACGGGCAGCGGCGGGGGAGATGCGGCTTGCCGAGATGGCGGTGCTGTTCTGGCATGTGGTGGCGGACCGGCCGGAATGGGTGACGCGGGAGGCGGTGGGGGATGCCGTGCTGGCCATGGGGCTGGCGCAGGCGACGCCAGTGCTGCGGGTGGTGCTGAAGCAGATTTTGGTGGGACGGTGAATGTCATTCAGGCCCCACCCCAACAGGCCCCACCCCAACCCCTCCCCTGAAGGGGAGGGGC
>NZ_DATEMB010000024.1:0-94361 GCF_035276005.1 Rhizorhapis sp. | reverse complement strand
CCCGCCGCGCTCAAGGCCTCATAGCGGTCCGATAAATCAAAGAAACCCGGCTGCCCTGCCATTCCTGCCTCCGCTGTCGCGTCAAGGCATTGAATCATCCTGCGACGTTATCCGCCAGTAGTATTTCGAGGGGTCCAACTTACCTATAGGCTTGATGCAGGTAGAGGAGGAGGATGCCCCGTCTTAGCTATTGGTATCAAACCCGCAGTAATCCAAGATTACGAACAGTGGAAGGATGAAAATCCGGTCATAAAGGCTGGAATATCGGCTGAATATCTGATGCAAGGCGACGAAATCGATGCCAAAGACCAGTAATTACTCCGCCGCAATCACCGCAGAATTGTAGCTATAGGTATCCCAGGTCGGGCGATAATCCTCGTCCGCCTGATTGCCCCAAACCGTCCAGCCCTTGCGTGTGCCCCGGCTGAACATTTCGAGGCGGGGTCCCCAGCTGCATTCTTCGATGATCCTGTATTGCTCGTCCGGCTTGCGGCTGTGCTCGCGCTTGCGGGACTGGATCATGTTCACCTGCGAGCGGCCGGGCGGCAGGGTACGTGCGTTCTTACCTCGAATGCCGAACAGGAGCAGTTCGGTGACATTGCGGAAATAGAAACCCACACCCCGCCCGTCCGAGCCGCCATCCTTGCGTATCTTGTGCCAGACAATGTTGGAAACGTAACGAAAGCCCCATGCCTCCATAACTTTCAGGCCATCGGGCAGGAGCGCGTTAGGCACCCAAAGATAGAGATGCGAGGGGTTGGCGGCAATGTCGGCCACGGGAAGCGCGCAGATTTCATCCAGCGTCATCGTGCCGTATCGGGAAAGGCGCTTGTGCTCCGGCGCCACCTTCCCCGTCCGATTCTGAAACTGCCAGGGTGGATCGGCGAGAATGGTCCCGAAGCACTTCCCGCGCGCCGAAGCGAGAAGGTCAACATGGGCGGCGAGCGGGTCAGCGGATGAGAACATAAGGGGATCTTATGCACTACCGAATCGGAAGGTCAAGCGGCTTCGGATTGCTTTGATCTGATTTCGGCGGAATTTGGCGCCAGACAAGCGCCGAACGTATAAAGGACAAGCCCGAGATGGATTTAAGGAGCAGGAGCCCGTGCGAACCGTCTAACATCCCCTACTCCGCCGCAATCCCCGCCTTCGCGAACATATCCTCGCCGTCGTCCCTCACCGCGCCGTCATCGTTCGCGCGCACCTTCTTCCTCCGGTCGAAGCTGTCCCACACCTCGTTCCAGTTCCCCCGCGTCGCGGCCTTTGAATATTCCGTCGCCCGCGTCTCGAAGAAATTGGCGTGCTCCACGCCGTTCAGCAGCGGGGCGAGCCATGGCAGGGGGTGTTCGTCGATCATGTAGATCGGCTGGAAACCCAATTGGCCCAGGCGCCAGTCGGCGATGTAGCGGATATATTTCTTGATCTCCTTCGCGGTCATGCCCGGCACCGGGCCATGTTCGAAGGCCAAGTCGATGAAGGCGTCCTCCAGCCGCACCGTCTTGTGGCAGCAATCGAGGATGTCGTCCTTCACCGCCTTGGTCAGGCAGTCGCGTTCCTTGACGAAGGCATGGAAGAGCCGCGTGATGCCTTCGCAATGGAGGCTCTCGTCGCGGACCGACCAGCTCACGATCTGGCCCATGCCCTTCATCTTGTTGAAGCGCGGAAAATTCATCAGCATCGCGAAGCTGGCAAAGAGCTGAAGCCCCTCGGTAAAGCCGCCGAACATGGCGAGCGTGCGGGCAATGTCCTCGTCGGTTTCGACGCCGAAGGTCGCGAGATAATCGTGCTTGTCCTTCATCTCCTTATATTGAAGGAACATGCCATATTCGCTTTCGGGCATGCCGATGGTGTCGAGCAGATGGCTGTAGGCGGCGATGTGCACCGTTTCCATGTTGGAAAAGGCGGTCAGCATCATCTTGATCTCGGTCGGCTTGAACACCCGGCCATATTTGTCGTGGTAGCAATCCTGCACCTCGACATCGGCCTGGGTAAAGAAGCGGAAAATCTGCGTCAGCAGGTTGCGCTCATGGTCGGTGAGCTTCTGCGCCCAGTCGCGGCAATCCTCGCCGAGCGGCACTTCCTCCGGCATCCAGTGGATCTGCTGCTGGCGTTTCCAATATTCGAAAGCCCAGGGATATTCGAAGGGCTTGTACTGCTTGGAGGCTTGAAGAAGGGGCATGGACTTTACTCCTCCGAACTGGAATGAGAGCGCGCGCCGCAGCCTGTGGGGCAATGGCGCAACAAGGAAAGGGATAAGGACCGATGGCGGTTTTCATTTTGATTCACGGCGCCTGGCATGGCGGCTGGTGCTGGGAGCGGGTCGGCCCGATGCTGGAAGCCGCCGGCCATCGCGTGCTGGCGCCGGACCTTCCGGGCATGGGCAGCGACCGCACGCCCTTTGCCCCCAATGTCCTTGCACAATGGGCGGATTTCACGGCCGATCTGATCCGCGCCCAGGACGACCCCGTCATCCTGGCCGGGCACAGCCGCGGCGGCGTCGTGATCAGCGAGACGGCTGAACGGGTGCCCGAGCGCATCAGGCAGCTTGCCTATGTGACGGCGTTCCTGCTGCCCTCCGGCATGTCGCTGTTCGAAAATGTCGCGAGCTATGGCGGCAAGCACGGCGTTCGGCCGGTGACCGACGAAGCCAGCGGCACTTGCACCGTTGAGCAGGAGAACCGGCGCGATGCCTTCTGCCACCTCTGCCCGGAGGCCGATGCGGAAGCGTCCATGGCGCGGCTGTGCCCCGAACCGCTGGCTGCGCTGGGCACGCCGCTGGCGGTGACGATGGAACGCTTCGGCACGGTTCCGCGCGCCTATATCGAGGCGGCGGAGGACCAGGTCATTGCCCTCGACCATCAGCGCTCCATGCACGCGGCCCTGCCCTGCAATCCGGTATTCACGCTGAAAAGCGACCATTCCCCCTTCTATTCCGCACCGCGCGAACTGGCCGACGCGCTGCTGGCGCTGGCGGGCTAGGCGGCCGGATTTTCCGGCGGGGGAATGAGGCAAGGTCACTGGCACGCGAGACACTCGTCATAATTGGTGACCTCCACCTCGATCTGCTTGGGATCAATGGTGTTGTCCGCCTCTACTCCGCCGGCGAAGCTCGCGCGCTGGACGCTCTTTGAGCGGAGATAATAAAGCGATTTGATACCAAGCTCCCAGGCGCGGTAGTGGAGCATCAGCAGGTCCCATTTGTCGACGTCCGCCGGGATGAACAGATTGAGCGACTGTGCCTGGTCGATATAGGGCGTGCGGTCGGCGGCAAGCTCCAGCAGCCAGCGTTGGTCGATCTCGAAGCTGGTCTTGAACGCGTCCTTTTCCTCCGGCGTCAGGAACTCGAGATGCTGGACCGAGCCGCCCTTTTCCAGGATCGAGTTCCAGACATTGGCGCTGTCCTTGCTCTTTTCCTGAAGCAGCTTTTCCAAATAGGGGTTCTTGACCACGAAGCTGCCCGAGAGCGTCTTGTGGGTGTAGATGTTCGCGGGGATCGGCTCGATGCAAGCCGAAGTGCCGCCGCAGATGATCGAGATGGAGGCGGTGGGCGCGATCGCCATCTTGCAGGAGAAGCGCTCCATCACGCCCATTTCGGCCGCGTCCGGGCACGGGCCGCGCTCCTGGGCGAGCATCATCGATGCCTCGTTCACCTTGGCATGGATGTGCTTGAAGATCTTGAGGTTCCAGCTCTTCGCCAGCGCGCTTTCAAAGCCGAGGCCGCGCGCCTGCAGGAAGCTGTGGAAACCCATGACGCCAAGGCCCACGGAGCGCTCGCGGCTGGCGCTGTATTTGGCGCGGGCCATCTCGTTGGGCGCGCGGTCGATATAATCCTGCAGCACATTGTCGAGGAAGCGCATGACATCCTCGATGAACTGCTTGTCGCCTTGCCACTGGTCCCAGGTTTCAAGGTTGAGGGACGAAAGGCAGCAGACAGCCGTGCGGTCGTTGTTCAGATGATCGCGCCCTGTGGGCAGGGTGATCTCGCTGCACAGGTTGGACGTCGAGACCTTTAGGCCAAGGTCGCGGTGATGCTTGGGCATCATCCGGTTCACCTGGTCGGAGAAGACGATATAGGGCTCACCGGTCGCAAGGCGGGTTTCAACGAGCTTCTGGAACAGGGCGCGCGCATCCACCCTGCCCCGGACCGAGCCGTCCTTGGGCGATTTGAGTTCCCATTCGGCGCCATCGCGCACGGCTTCCATGAAGGCGTCGGTCAGGAGCACGCCATGGTGAAGGTTCAATGCCTTGCGGTTGAAGTCGCCGCTGGGCTTGCGAATTTCCAGGAACTCCTCGATCTCGGGATGGGAGATGTCGAGATAGCAGGCGGCCGAGCCACGGCGCAGCGATCCCTGGCTGATCGCGAGGGTCAGCGAGTCCATCACGCGGACAAAGGGGATGATGCCGCTGGTCTTGCCGTTGAGACCAACGGGCTCGCCAATGCCGCGGACATTGCCCCAATAGGTGCCGATGCCACCGCCGCGCGAGGCGAGCCAGACATTCTCGTTCCACGTGTTGACGATCCCCTCAAGGCTGTCATCGACGCTGTTGAGGTAGCAGGAGATCGGCAGACCGCGCCCGGTGCCGCCATTGGAAAGGACAGGCGTCGCCGGCATGAACCAAAGGCGCGAGATATAGTCGTAGATTCGCTGGGCGTGCGCGGCATCATCGGCATAGGCGGACGCCACGCGGACGAACAGGTCCTGAAAGCTTTCGCCGGGGAGGAGATAGCGGTCCTTCAGCGTCTCCTTGCCGAAATCGGTCAGGAGATCGTCGCGGCTGTCATCCTTCTGAACGGCGAATAGCTGCGGCCGCACGGTGCGGCTGTTTTCCTCGGCAGCGGCCGACATCATGGCTTCGGCCATCTTGGCGGTCGCGGCCTTGGCGGCCCTTGCGGGCGCTTCCAGCAAATCGCTCTGTTGGGTCATGTCGGCTGCACCTGTTTCCTGTATCTCTCTGAAATCCATGTTCGCCCCCGATGTTCCCGTTCCGTTCGACTCGGCCGTCCGCTCTGAGGCAAGCGTCCCGTCTAGCATTTTTGTTCAAGAAACTGGACCATTATTCGCGGTCCGACAGGGACAAAGAGGGTTGAGCGCCGAATTGCTTCGCCGCCGCCAGACACAAGTTGTTGGGTCATCCCCCTGATCCCTGTACCACAGATAGTGCCACAGATGAGTCATGATGCAAGAGGGTAATTCAGGTCGCCACGATTCGATTCACCGCCGGAAGGATTCGTCCCGTCGCCATTTCTTATGACCTTGTGATGACAATCCAAGGGCTTCTGCGGCTTTGCGCGAACGGCCTGCCGAGACACGAACTGGCCTCCTCCCGGAAAATTTTTTTTAGGGACAGACCACCTCAAAAGCATTGACTTTCAATGAATATCGGAAGGTCCATGCGTCGCCAAAGCGGCGGGATTCAACTGGCTTTGAACCGCTGCCCGGACGGATTGGCTGTCAAGCGTTCGCTTGGCGAAGGAGCAATATATTTCCGGCGTCGTTGCGACGGCAGCGACCCAGCCAAAAGAAGCGGCAGGGACGACGGGAAGGCCTGAAACGCCAATCCAGCGGCTACCCCGCTTCGTCCATCCGCAGATGACGGAGCAGCGGATCGCGGTCGAGATTGCTTGCCTGCTTGATCTCCTGGCGCAGTTCGTCGCGTTTCTCATGGATCGACGCGATTACCGGCCCCATTGCGACGCCCAGGTCCACAAGCACGGCTTCGGATAGCTGCAAGGAGCTTTCCAGCGTCTCGGGCACCGCATCGGTCGCCCCCGCCTTGTAGAGCTCGGCTGCGTGGTCCGTGTCGCGCGCGCGGGCGATGATCGTCAGATGCGGCACCCAACCCCGCACGCGTTTGGTGATGCGGACGGAAAGCACGGGGTCGTCCATGGTGAGGATCAGCGCCTTGGCATGGCCGAGTTGAAGCTTGTCAAGCAGCTCGGGCCGTGACGCATCGCCGAAGATGATGGGGTATCCATCCCGCCGCGCCTGGGCCACGGCGTCAATGTCCGATTCCACGGCGACGAAGGGCTGCTTGTGCTTGCGCAGCATCTCGGCGACCATCCGGCCTACCCGGCCAAAGCCGATGATGACAGCCACGGGACGGCCGCGCTCGCCAAGCTCGATGCTGGGCTCCTCCCCGGTGCCCATGTCGATGCGCCGGGCAATGTCATGGCCGATCCGCGCCAGCAGCGGGGTGATGGTGAGGCCGATAGCCGTCACGATCTGCCAGAAGGCAGCGGTGGAGGGCAGGATGAGCTGCGCCGCGGAGGCAGCCGAAAGCACGATGAGGGTGGTTTCGGAGGGTGAGGCCATGAGGAGGCCGACCTCAAGCGCCGTGGACCGGCGCGCGCCGCTCCACCTGATCAGCAGGGTGGTGACGAGCACCTTCACCAGCAGAACGCCGACCACGGCTGCCACCAACCCCGGCCAGTTTGCAAGAATGACGCGGACATCAATGCTCATGCCGACGGTGATGAGGAAGACACCGAGCGCAAGCCCCTTGAACGGGGCAGTGATGACCTCAACCTCGCCATGATATTCGGTTTCGGCGATCAGCAGTCCCGCGAGGAGCGCGCCCACGATGGGCGACAGGCCGGCAATGGTGGTGGCAAGGCTGGCGGCGATCACCACCAGCAGGCTGGCGGAGAGGAAGATTTCAGGGCTTTTCGTTCGCGCTGCCTGGGCAAAGAGGCGGGGCAGGAAGAAGCGGCCCGCGATGAACAGGATGACGACGGTGACCCCGCCCGCAGCCAGGGTTCCGGCTAGCCCCGTCCAGCCTGTATCCTGCGCATTGGGCGCCATCGCTCCCAAGGCGAAGATGATGGGGACAATGGCAAGATCCTCGAACAGCAGCATAGAGAAGGCCGAGCGCCCAACGGCCGTCTGGGTGCCGACCATCGGCATCACCAGCGCAGTCGAGGAAAGTGCAAGCGCCAGGCCCAGGCCGATGGCTCCGGCGAGGGACTGCCCCATCAGGTGCAGCGCAAGGCCGATAATAAGGCCCGAGCCGAATAACTCCGCCGCACCTACGCCAAACACCAGCGTCCGCATCGACCATAATCGCCTGAAGCTCAGCTCCAGCCCAATGGAAAAGAGGAGGAGGATGATGCCGAATTCGGCAAATGGCTCTATGGCATGCCTGTCGCTGATGGTGATGTAATAAAGCCAGGGATATTGCGGAACGAGTGATCCAAGCCCCGCCGGACCCGCCAGCATACCCACAAGGATGAAGCCGATCACCGGACTGATGCGGAACCTCGCGAAAGCGGGAATGACCAATCCTGCCGCCCCCAATATCACCAGCGCGTCGCTAAATCCGCTATTGCTTACTTCGAGAGCCATAAGCCTCTTTAAGCGGCTTTGGGCGGGTTTGTCAGTGGTGACGCTTCAGATTTTTTGCCTTCAGAAGGTTCGTCATTCCGCGCAGGCGGGAATCCATCTCCCGGCGTCCTTTCCGGGATGAGAGCCAACAATAGCCGCTCCCGGAAAGTCAGTTCGACACCGCCAAGCAATTCTCGCCCGCGATCATGAGCTTGCCGCAAAGCTCATTGGCCTGGGCGCCAGAACCCGTGCGAGCGCGCAGGCGGTAGAGGGTTGCGCCGTTAACGTCGACCGGGGAGACCGACTTTTCCAGCCCCGCCAGATAATCAAAGCGCTTCGAAAGCGCCGTCCAGGCCTGCTCAGCACCGCTTTGCGTGCCATAGGCGCCTAGCTGGATCATGGCGCCGCCACTGCTCGCGGCCTTCACGGGGGCAGGTTTCACCGGAACGGCCTTTGTATTGTCGGCCACGCGCGCCTTCACCTTGGGTGCAGGAGCGCTAGGCGTGGCGGGCTTGGGCTTGGCCGTGGTGGAGCCGGGACCGGCGACCGGCGCCTCCGGCAACAGATTGGGATCCAGCTTGCCAGCGCCTTCCACGCCTTCGCTGGTGGCGAAGCTGCTGTCGCCCTCTCCATCGAACTGACGCGCGTCGCGATCCTCGGCAGGAACCTTGTAATCACCCTCCGGCGCAGTGATTAGCCTCCCGTCGCCAGCGCCGGTCCGGGCATTTTGCAGCCAATAGATGCCGCCGATAATCGCACCCAGAAAGACCAATCCCGCGACGATCAGCAGGATGAGGCGGATGATCGAAATGCCTTCATCATCATCGCCGTCATCCACAGCCTCCAGCCAAGGCAGCCTGTCCTCGTCCTGAAGGTCCAGGCTGTCGCGGTCAGTATCGGTCATTACTGCATCTCCGAAAGGGCCTTCACTCCCATGAGTGCCAACCCGTTACGGACAATCTGCCCTATTCCCCCGGCCAGGAAAAGCCGCGCCGAGCTTATGGCAGGGTCGTCCGCAATCACCATCCGCAATTCGGGGCGATCGTTGCCCATGTTCCAGAACGCATGAAAGGCCGCGGCGAGGTCGTTCAAGTAAAAAGCGACTCTGTGCGGTTCATGGCTCTGTGCAGCGGATTCCACAATTCGCGGAAATTGCGCAGCCAATTTTATGAGCGTGATTTCCTCCGTCCCAAGCAGGGACAGATCCGGCGGAGGCAATTGCAGGCCCGCTTCCTTCGCCTTGCGCTCCAGCGAGCAGATGCGCGCATGGGCATATTGCACATAGAAGACGGGGTTGTCCTTTGATGCTTCGACCACCTTTGCAAAGTCGAAATCCATCTGCGCGTCGGCCTTGCGCGTCAGCATGGTAAAGCGGACGACGTCCTTGCCGACTTCGTTCACGACGTCGGCGAGCGTCACAAAATTGCCCGCGCGCTTCGACATCTTGATGGGCTCGCCCTCCCGCAGCAGGCGGACCATCTGCACCAGCTTTATGTCGAGCGGCACGCTGTCATTGGTGAGCGCCTTTACCGCCGCCTGTATGCGCTTGACGGTTCCGGCATGATCAGCGCCCCAAATGTCGATCAACTGATCGGCGCTCTGAGCCTTCTGATAATGGTAGGCGAGGTCCGCACCGAAATAGGTCCAGCTACCGTTCGATTTCTTGATCGGACGGTCCTGATCGTCGCCGAATTGCGTCGAGCGGAAGAGCGGCAGTTCGACGGGTTCCCAATCCTCGGGCGTCTCGCCCTTGGGAGCTTCCAGCATGCCGTCATAGACAAGGCCCCGTGCGCGCAACTCCGCCTCGGCGGCGTCCGGCTTGCCTGCCGCCTGAAGCTCGGCCTCAGAGGAAAAGACATTGTGGTGGATGCCAAGCAAGGCGAGATCGGCCCGGATCATGTCCATCATCGACGCGACGGCTTCCTTGCGGAACCGGGCCAGCCATTGGCTCTCTGGCGCGCCCACATATTTTCTGCCAAATTGCGCCGCGAGGCTTTCGCCCACAGGCTTCAGATAGTCGCCCGGATAAAGCCCTTCGGGAATTTCGCCGATATCTTCGCCCAGCGCCTCGCGATAGCGCAGATGGGCGGAACGTGCGAGGACGTCCACCTGCCCGCCTGCGTCATTTATGTAATATTCGCGAGTGACCTCATATCCGGCATATTCAAGCAGCGTGGCAAGCGCGTCACCCACAACCGCGCCCCGGCAGTGGCCCATATGCATTGGGCCGGTGGGATTGGCGGATACATATTCGACATTGACGCGAGAGCCCTTGCCAGTCTCGGAACGGCCATAATTGTCGCCATCCGCATGAATCGCAGCCAGTTCCGCCCGCCAGGTCGCATCGGTGAGGCGCAGGTTGATGAAACCGGGGCCGGCGACCTCCGCTCCTGCCACTTCGGGGAGCGCCGCCAGCTTGGCCGCGATTGCCTCCGCGAGCGCACGCGGATTGCTCTTCGCGCCTTTGGCAAGCACCATGGCGGCATTGGTGGCGAGGTCGCCATGCGTGGGATCACGCGGCGGCTCTACCGCCACTGCCTTGCGGGGCAGGCCGGGCGGCAATGCGCCTTCGAGTTCCAGAGCATCAAGCGCCGCATCCACATGTGCGGCAAAACGGGCGTAAAGTGTCAAAGCCAAGGCCTTTGCATCTGCCGGCTGGCGACAGAAAAAGGTGCCGCCCGGCCGATAAAAATCAACGGGTTACGTTATATTTGAGCTGGTCCTGGGTCAGATTGAACCCGACAAGCAGCTCAAAGCTAGTTCGCTGCAGCGCCGCGCGGACCGCAGGATCCGACATGGGATCAAGCGCTGCGTCCGCGTCACCCGCCTTGCGCTCGCGCGTGATCCGCTCCTGAATATCGGCGGGCAGTGTCGCCTGCGCCTTGTCGACATAGGATTCGGCGCGGCCCGAGGAGCTGGCGCGATATTGGCCATCCTCGAAACGCAAGGTTACCTGGCCCACGCGCTTGGAGACAACCGCACTCCCCCCACGCATCACGGTTGCGAAATAGGGCAACGTCACTTCGCGCGCGCCGGCGGGATCGCTGCGCCGGGCGTGAACGTCGAAGGTCGCCTGGGTATAAAGCTGGTCCCCGCTGTCATTGCAGCTAGAGCGCAGATTGGTGATGTTCGCCACCACATCGATGGCGCGCGCATCGCGGCTTTCAGGCGGATTGAACAACGTGATATCGCCGGTATGATCGGGGACACCGACCGTTGGACAGGCCGAACGCTTCGCAATGACGCCGCCGGTAACGTCGAGATCGCCGACCTTGGCGCAAGCGCCGAGCGCCAAAAGGACCGAACTGGCGATGAGGGCTTTTTGAATTGACACATTATATCCCTTGCTAAGGCGTTCCGGCTTCTTATCCGCGCCTTTCGGCCCGCGCAACCGAAAGGAACCGGCTTTCGCTCCGGCGCGGAACAGACTAAGGGCAGCACCCATGACCGATCTTCCGCCCCTGAGCATCCTGATCGCCGCGCCGCGAGGCTTCTGCGCGGGCGTGGATCGCGCCATCACCATAGTCGAGCGGGCGATCGAGAAATATGGTCCCCCCGTCTATGTCCGGCATGAAATCGTGCACAACAAATATGTGGTGGACAGCCTGAAGGCGAAGGGCGCGGTGTTCGTGGAGGAACTCGACATGGTCCCGGACGGGGTGCCGGTCGTCTTTTCCGCCCATGGCGTGCCAAAGGCAGTGCCCGCCAAGGCCGAGCAGCGCGGTCTTTCCTATCTGGACGCGACCTGCCCGCTGGTGTCGAAGGTGCACCGTCAGGCCGAACGGCAGGTACAGGCCGGACGTCATATCCTGTTCATCGGGCACAAGGGCCACCCGGAGGTTATCGGCACCTTCGGCCAAGTGCCCGAGGGCAGCATGACGCTCATCGAAACCAACGAGGACGCCGAGGCATTCGAGGCGGAGGATCCCTACAATCTGGCGTTCCTCACCCAAACCACTTTGTCGGTCGATGATACGGCCGCGATGGTGACGACGCTGCGGCGGCGCTTTCCTTCGATCATTGCGCCCAAGGGTGAGGACATCTGTTATGCGACCTCCAACCGGCAGGCGGCGGTCAAGGCCATAGCGCCCCGCTGCGACCTGATGCTGGTGATCGGCGCTCCCAACAGCTCCAATTCCCTGCGTCTGGCGGAAGTTGCGGAACGTACCGGAACGCCCGCCCGCCTGATCCAGCGGGCGGACGATATCGATCTTGCATGGCTCGACACAGTGCGGACACTCGGCATCACCGCCGGAGCCTCGGCGCCTGAGGTACTGGTGCGCGAGGTGGTGGAACGCCTTGCGAGCCGTTTCGCCGTCACTGAGGAACAAGTCGAAACGGCGCGGGAAACCATCGCCTTCAAAATGCCGCGCGGGCTGGAGGCGGCATGAGGAAGTCAGTTTCTGTTTATGGCGAAAACAGCCGCTATTTAGATAAAGCAAATCCGCCGTCCCTACTAAGGCAGGGACCTCTGCCTTCGCAGGGGCGACGGATGTGTTTGCTTCAGGATTTGCAAAGGCCCATGAGCGGGCGGGTGCCTGCCTGATGGCCGTTTACACGCATGTTCCGGCCGAGGAGATGGCCGAATTCCTGACCCGCTATGATGCAGGCGAACTGCTGTCCGCCAAGGGGATCGCTGAAGGGGTCGAGAACAGCAATTACCTCGTTGAGACCAGCACAGACCGTTTCATTCTGACCCTCTACGAAAAGCGGGTGAATGAGGCGGACCTGCCTTTTTTCATGGATCTGCTCGATCATCTCGCCGCGCGCGGATGCAAGGTGCCGCGTTTCATTGCGGACCGGGAGGGCAGGCGGCTTCAGCAGCTTTCTGGCCGCCCCGCCTGCCTGATCGAGTTCCTGACTGGCATTTCGGTGACCGAACCTAAAGCAGCGCAAAGTCGGGCTGCGGGGAAAGCGCTGGGCGAAATGCACGCGGCAGCGGCAGACTTCACGGGCACCCGGCCCAATGCGCTCGATCTTCGGGGCTGGCACGACCTTGCCCGGAAATGCGGGGAGCATTTTGACGACATCGCGCCGGGCCTCGGCAAAAGGGTGGCGGAAGAGCTGGCCTTCTTGGACGCGAACTGGCCCGCGGACCTGCCCCGCGCGGTCATCCATGCCGATCTGTTCCCGGACAATGTGCTCATGCATGGCGATGAAGTAACGGGCCTCATCGACTTCTATTTCAGCTGCACGGATGTTCGCGCCTATGATGTGGCCGTCACGCACAGCGCCTGGTGCTTCGACTTTGACGGCAGCAATTATCATCCTGAGCGCGCCGCAGCGTTGATCGCGGGCTATGATGAGGTCTTCGGCCTCAGCGATGAGGAACGCGCCGCCTTTTCCACCCTCTGCCGGGGCGCCGCGCTCCGGTTCATGCTGACGCGCGCTTATGACTGGATCAACACCCCGGCCGACGCACTGGTGACTCGCAAGGACCCGCTGGCCTTCCTTCGCCGGCTCGATTTTTATGCGAGCGCCGATCCAAAGGCGTTGCTCGGCGCATGAGCGAGCTTTCCAGCGTAGAAATCTTCACTGACGGCGCCTGCAAGGGCAATCCGGGACCCGGAGGCTGGGGCGCGGTGATCCGCTACGGAAAACATGAAAAGGAACTGTCCGGCGGCGAAAGCAACACAACCAACAACCGCATGGAACTGATGGCCGCGATTGAGGCCCTCAATGCCCTCACCCGGCCTTGCCAGGTGATCCTCTCCACCGACAGCAATTATGTGAAGGACGGGATCACCAAATGGATCTTCGGCTGGCAGAAAAACGGCTGGAAGACCGCTGACAGGAAGCCGGTGAAGAATGCTGACCTCTGGCAGGCCTTGCTTGCGGCAGTCCGGCGGCACCAGGTCGAATGGCGCTGGGTGCGCGGCCATGCCGGCCACCCGGAAAATGAGCGGGCCGACCAATTGGCAAGCGACGCCGCACGGAGCATCGCCGCGGCGGGTTAATAGCGTCACGCCGCTCTTGTGCTCGCCTTACTGGCAGACGCATTGGTGACCAGTTCGGCGACATGGCTCCGCCACAGCGCCGCGAGAAGATCGGTCTGCGTGATAAGTCCCAGAAGCTGGCCCTCCGGCGTAGCCACAATGGCCTCGCGGTAAACGCCTCCTGAAAGGATGGGCAGCAGTTCGTCAATGGGCGCATCCGGGGAGACAATGCAGGGTGAGTCCCGCATCACTTCCGCGACCGTGCGCGCCTCTGGAACCGCCAGTTCGGCAAAGCCCACTATGCCCGCTATGCGGCGATCCGCACCGACCACCGGCAGGATGCGCAGGTTGCGCTGGGCAAGGCGCCTGCGTGCGCTCTCCACCGTTTCTTGGGGCTCAGCATGGACAAGATCTCGCGACATGATCTGGCTGCAGCGGATTTCACCATGCAGCCGCCGATGGGCCCGTGCCTCCACCGCGCGAAACAGAGCATCGAGATCGTCCCTGCTGACATCGAGCAGTTCGTCATAGCGGGCAAGGACGCTGTCAAGGTCAGCGGCCGTGAAGCCTACCCGGTCCTGAGGCGGGGGGTCCTTGGTGCCGTGGCCGCTCTGCGACAAGGCGCTCACCCGGTGGGGATAGCTGTGCCGGGTGGCATTGTTGAAAATCAGGCCGAAACCCACCAGCAGCAAGGTGTTGAGCGCCACCGGCATGAGGGCGAAGGACCAGCCAGCCGCAGCAATCGCGGGACCGCCGATCGCGGCCGTCAGCGCCACCGCCCCTCCGGGCGGATGGAGACAGCGCAGCAAGCTCATCAGCGTTATTGCCAAAGCGACCGCACAGGGCCCTGCGTAAAAAGGATCGCCCACCAGCTTTGCGCAGGCGATGCCCGCAAGGGCCGAAACCACATTGCCGCCAAGCACTGGCCAGGGCTGGGCCAGCGGGCTTGCGGGAACGGCAAAGACCAGAACGGCCGAAGCTCCCATGGGCGCAATCAGCCAGGGAAGTCCTTCCTGGCCTCCGAGCCAGAGCTTGCAGACCGCTCCTGTTACCAAGAGTCCGCAGAGCGCCCCGATCGATGATACCAGCCGGTTCAGCCGGCCGGCAGGTACGAATGAGCGAGCCAATATGCGCAGCAACTCGAAGGACTTCCCGGAATCGAGAGGCAAGGAAATTGCGGCCTCATAGTGGGAAAAGCGCCATTCGTCCACCGATGCAGGTTGAAAGAAGCGTTGAAGCAGGGAATGATGAATCCGCAAGGACTCCCTGGCGTCTGGAGGTTTCGATGTCCAAAGACGAAGAAGAAACGCATGTTTCCCGCCGTGAATTCACAGCCATCTCTGTGGCGGCAGGGATAGTCGGCCCCACCGGCACAGCTTTCGCCGCTGGAGCTGTCAGCACCCGCGCTGTGAAGATCAAGACGCCGGATGGCATATGCGATGCTGTGCTGGTACATCCGGAAGGAAAGGCCCAGTCGGCCGGAGTGATCTGGTATTCCGACGCCCTGGGGCTGCGTCCGGCAATGGTGGAAATGGCTAAGCGCCTGGCCGCGCACCATTATGCCGTGCTGGTGATCAATCCCTTCTACCGGCTGCGCAAGACTCCAGTATTTCCGCCCGCATTCAGCCTTTCCAATCCCGATGACCGGGCGGAGGTCATGAAGATGATTGCCGGACTGGACCATCAAAAGGTTAGCAAGGATGCTGATGCCTTCGTCTCATTCCTTGACGCTCAGCCTGAAGTGAACCGTACGCGGCCACTTGGGGCGGTCGGCTTTTGCATGGGCGGCGCCATGACAATCCGGGCGGCGGTTATCGCCCCGGATCGTGTGGGCGCAGCCGTTTCCTTCCATGGGGGCAAGCTGGTGACGGAAGACGCCACAAGTCCGCACCGGCTGGTGGCGCGGACAAAGGCGGCCTATCATATCGGCATTGCGGCCGATGACGATGAGAAGGAACCTCAGGCAAAGGTAGCGCTGCGCAAGGCTTTCGATGCGTCCAAACGGCCCGCCAGCATCAAGGTCTATCCGGGCACCAAGCATGGATGGACGGTGACGGACAGCGCCGTTTATGACAAGGATCAGGCGGAACAGGCCTGGGCGGCGATGCTGGAGCTTTACAAGCAGAAGCTGGGCGGCACCGCCTGATGTGCGAAGACTGGTTTGGTTGGAGCGGCCGGTCCGTTTCCCTCTCCTTTGGGGAGAGGATACGCAGGCTTGGCGGCTTGCAGCCTAGCCGGAGTTGGTGAGGGGTTGTGCCTTCTCGGTTGCGTGGAACCCCTCACCCAACTGCGACTAAGTCCGACTGCGTCGGCCTAAGTATACATATCCCTCTCCCTCCGGACAGGGGGCAAAGAAGGTCAGCAACCGCCCTACAACAGATCATCAAAAGCCGCCCAGTTCATTTCTCGCGCGGTTGCAACTGTCGCAAAAGCAGGCAATAGCAGCGCCCGTGCTCAGCCGTCATTCCCATATCGCCGCGCTTCTCCTTGGGCTGGTCTCCGCAACCGGATTTGCGCCCTGGGGGCTTTGGCCGCTGACCCTGGCTGCGCTGGTAGTGCTGATGCTGCTGGTGGAGGCAGCCGATAAGCTGAAGTCTGCGCTTTTGCGGGGCTGGTGCTTCGGGGTCGGTCATTTCACCGCCGGGCTCAACTGGATCGCGCACGCATTCACCTTTCAGGACGCGATGCCGCATTGGTTCGGCTATGGCGCGGTCGTCCTGCTGTCGCTTTATCTTGCCGTTTATCCGGCGATGGCGGCGGGCCTCGCCTGGCGGTACGGCAGGCAGGACCGGCGGCAATTCGTTCTTTTCTTTGCCGTCGCATGGATGGTTACTGAATGGCTTCGCGCCAATATGTTTACCGGCTTTGCCTGGAATCCGCTGGGCGTCATCTGGGTCGCCATCCTGCCATTGGCGGACAGTGCGCGTTGGATCGGGACCTATGGCCTTTCGGTCCTGACGGCGCTTGCCGCAGGCACCATTCTGCTGCTCCTCACCGGGAGACACAGGCGTTTTGCGGCATGGACGGCGGGCCTCATCATCCTTTCTGCCGGAGCAGCCTCGCTCACCAAGCCTGCTGTTCCACCGCTGCGCAAGAACGTGCCCATCCGCATCGTCCAGCCCAATATCGGGCAGCAGTACAAGCATGTCGAAGCCTATGAGGAACCCAATTTCCTGAAGCTTGAAAGGCTTTCGGGCCAGCCCTCCGCCGCACCCCGGCTGCTTTTCTGGCCAGAGGCGGCGGTGCCCGCCATATTGGACCTGGAACCGCACTGGCGCGACCGCCTGGCCGCTGTGCTAGGACCCAATGAGCTGCTCATGACCGGCGGACTGAAGCTTTATTATGAGTTTCAGGACAAGAATGGTTTTCGCGAAACCGTCCTGACCGGAGCCAATAATAGCCTTTGGGTCCTCACTCCTGACTCGCGGCTGATTGGCCGTTACGACAAGGCGCATCTGGTGCCCTATGGCGAATATCTGCCGATGCGAGGCCTGCTGCAGCCGCTGGGTCTATCCCGCCTTGTTCCCGGCGATGCGGACTTCTGGCCGGGGCCAGGGCCACAGACTCTGGAACTTCCCGGTGCGGGCGGTCGTCCGCCGCTCAAGATGGGTGTCCAGATCTGCTATGAGATCATCTTTTCCGGCCATGTCCTGGAGGAAAAGGACCGTCCCGATTTCCTTTTCAATCCATCCAATGACGCCTGGTTTGGGAGCTGGGGACCGCCGCAGCATCTGGCGCAGGCACGGCTCCGCGCGCTTGAAGAAGGGATGCCGATCATCCGGTCCACACCCACCGGCATATCCGCTGTCATTGGACCGGACGGCGCGCTGCTTGCCAAGCTTCCGCTCGCCAAAGCGGGCTATCTGGACACCTTCCTGCCGCAAAAACAGGCCCCTACGCCATTGAGCCGGATGGGCAATCTCGCATCCTTCCTCTTTGCCGCACTTATATTTCTGAGCGCCATTGCGTTGCGCCGGCAGAGCCGCTAAAGATCCATATAAGGAAATCTTTATATGCGGCATGTTCCGTCGCAGGAACATCTTAGGTCAAGGAAAGTACGGGAGTATCATGCGCAGTTCCTATCTCTTCACCTCCGAATCCGTGTCTGAAGGACATCCCGACAAGGTATCGGACCAGATCAGCGACGCGATTGTGGATCTTTTCCTGTCAAAGGACCCGGAAGCCCGTATCGCCTGCGAAACCTTGACCACCACCCAGCTTGTCGTTCTTGCCGGCGAGATCCGCTGCAAGGGCGTGTATGAAAATGGCCAATGGGCGCCCGGCGCACTTGAGGAGATCGAGCGTACCGTCCGCGACACCGTGAAGCGCATCGGCTACGAGCAGGACGGCTTCAATTGGAAGAGCCTCCGCTTCGAGAATAATCTGCACGGTCAGTCGGCGCATATCGCACAGGGCGTTGATGCAAGCGGCAACAAGGACGAAGGCGCGGGCGACCAGGGCATCATGTTCGGCTATGCCTGCAACGAAACGCCCGGCCTGATGCCGGCAACGCTTTATTATTCCCATAAGATCCTCGAGAAGATGGCCGCTGACCGCCATTCCGGCGAAGCAGACTTCCTGGAGCCCGACGCAAAGAGCCAGGTCACGCTGGCATTCGAAAATGGCAAGCCGGTGCGGGCCACCGCCCTTGTGGTGTCCACGCAGCACAGCGCCGCGCTCAGCAACCCGGAAGGCCAGCGGAAGCTGCGCGACTATGCCAAGAATGTGATGGAAGCAATCCTGCCATCCGGATGGCTGCCCGCCGATGACGCGATCTATGTCAATCCCACTGGCCTGTTCGAAATTGGCGGCCCGGATGGCGATGCCGGCCTTACCGGCCGCAAGATCATTGTCGACACCTATGGCGGCGCAGCCCCTCATGGCGGCGGCGCTTTTTCCGGCAAGGACCCGACCAAGGTGGATCGCTCCGCCGCCTATGTCAGCCGTTATCTCGCCAAGAATGTAGTCGCGGCGGGCCTCGCCGACCGCTGCACCATTCAGCTTAGCTACGCGATCGGCGTTGCCGAGCCGCTCTCGCTCTATGTCGACACCCATGGCACCGGCAAGATCGACGAGGCAAAAATCGAAGCCGTGCTGCCCCAGCTCGTCCGCCTGACGCCGCGCGGCATCCGCACCCATCTGGCCCTCAACAAGCCGATCTACCAGCCGACGGCAGCCTATGGCCATTTTGGACGAACGCCCAATGGCGACTTCTTCCCCTGGGAGAAGACAGATCTGATGGATGCGCTGAAACAGGCCTTCTGAAGCAATGGTAGCCGTTTCGTCATTCCCGCGGAGGCGGGAATCCATCTCCTGACGGCCGACCGGGCACTTGACGCTGGGAAATGAATCCCCGCCTTCGCGGGTATGACGGCGATTCCTTAATGCCTATCGCTTGCGCCCGCCTAACGCCCGGCTTCTCCCATGCCCGCCGCCTCGCGCATGAGGTGAATGACCTCCTCATCCCCCGTCTGCGCGAAGTCCGCATAATGCGCGCCAACAGCGTAGAAGGGGCTTGGCGATAGCAGGCAGACAATCTCGTCGCATTCCCCGGCAAGCTGCGCCACCGTGTCCGCTGGCGCCACCGGGACGGCCAATATCAGCCTCGCCGGATGGTTCTTGCGCAGCCCCTTTAAGGCAGCACGAACGGTGCCGCCGGTCGCGATGCCGTCATCCACGACAATCACTGTCCGTCCTTCCAGGTCCACCGGCCGGGATGCGCCACGATAAAGGCGGCGGCGCTCGTCGATGGTTTCCAGCTGCTTGCGCATCTCGGAGCGGATATATTCAGGGGTAGGCCCGAGCTGCCTGACAATATCCTCATTGAGGACAAGTTGCGGATTGGCGCCGTCAACGACCGCGCCGATGCCAAGCTCTTCATGGCCGGGCGCTCCGATCTTGCGGACGAACAGGACGTCAAGCTCTGCGCCAAGAGCCATCGCCACTTCATAAGCCACCGGAACCCCGCCGCGCGGCAGGCCGAGAATCACCGGCCTTGCGTCTGCGAATTGGGCCAGCGCCCTTGCCAGTCGTTTCCCGGCCTCATGGCGATCGCGAAATTCAGGATTTCTGAGCATCGCCCGTCTCCTTTGCTGTGCCGGGCAGATATTGGCTGAACCAATCAATTGCATGTTCCAGGACCTCATCCAGCGTGCCCGGCTCCTCGAATAAATGGCCTGCGCCTTCAACCACAGTGAGCCGGCGCGGCGCTTCGATACGGATCAGCGCCTCGCGGTTGAGGCGCAGCACCTCTCCGTCGAGGCTGCCGACGATCAACAGGGTCGGTGCATGAACCTCCTCAAGAGCATCGCCAGCGAGGTCCGCCCGCCCGCCCCGCGAAACCACTGCGCCGATTCGCCCGTCCGCCATCGCGGCGGCCAGCAGCGCCGCTCCCGCGCCCGTGCTGGCGCCAAAATAGCCGACCCGCAAACTTGCGGTTTCCCGCTGCTGTCGCGCCCAAGTTGTGGCGGTAACCAGCCGGGAGGCAAGCAAGGGGATGTCGAACACGTTGCGCCGGTCCAGTTCCTCCGCCGGCGTCAGCAGATCAAGCAACAAGGTCGCAAATCCGCTTGCACGCAGTCCTCTTGCCACCTGATTGTTGCGCGGGCTGAGCCGCCCGCTGCCGCTGCCATGCGCGAAGATCACCAGTCCCCTGGCATCGCCGGGAATACCAAGCAGCCCCTGTAAATGGCTGGGACCGATTTCCACCGGGAAAGGATCATCTACCATGATATTACAGCCCGAACGGATAGGTTTCGGGCGCTCCTTCAGGCCGTTCATGTCCGATCGGCGTCACCGCCCGGGTCTGTTCAAACCAGATCCAGGCGTCGAACTGCTCCGCCAGAACGGCCTCAAAATAGTGGCTCAGAAATTCGCTTTCGGGGCGATATATGACCCCGATGGCGCGCTCCAATAGCGGGATGCGCAGCATTTCGACCAATTCCCTGCGCTTTCCGCCGCGCCAGTCGGTAAGCGTGCGGGCAAGGCCGGTGCGGCGGAAGGCATGTTCATAGCTGTCCTGCCGGGCGGGCCGCACTGTCTTGATCTCCATCTCCCCGCCCCACTCGCTGGCGGCGGCAACCGTTCCCGTGTCCGTGCCAAAGCCGATCAGCACCGCCTCATCGCCATAGGCCGTCCGGCACAGTTCGCCGATGTTGAACTCGCCCTGCCACCCCATGGCCGTCGCATCAGCATTGCCGACATGCGAATTATGCGCCCAGACGACCGCCTTTGCGCGATCGCCGCGATGCTGCATCAGGCATTGGAGCGTGTCGAACATGTGGCGGTCGCGCAGGTTCCAGCTTTCTGTCGAACCGCGATACATGATCCGGTAATAGCGTTCGGCCGCCCGCACTATCCTTGCGTTCTGAACGGCGTCGAACCACGCTTCGCCATCCACGCCGATATCGCCGATGCGGTGGCGGAGCATGTCCTTGAGCTGCGCCACCACAGCGTCTTCGCATCCGGGGCGGCCGCCATGCATGACGGCGCGGCCATAGAGCGCCGGATCGTCCTGCCATGGCGTAAGGCAGCCATAGCGCTGCCGTGCGAGGGCGCCCGCCGTCGGATCGGCCTTGTCGAGATAGGCAAGCACAGCGTGTATGGATTCGTCCAGGCTATAGATGTCCAGCCCATGGAAAGAAGCTCGATCCTCCGGCTTCAGGGGCTCATTATGACCGCGGAGCCAGTCGGCAAAGGCAAGCACTTCCATGTTTCGCCACATCCATGTGGGAAAGCGGACAAACGGATCGCCTCGCCTCGGGCGAGCGGCATGATGCCGCACATAATTGTCGATCCGTGCGGCATCAGGCCAGTCGCCCTCGACCGCGACGATATTGAAACCATGATGTTCGATCAGCCGCCGCGTGATCGCCGCCCGTGCGCGGTAGAATTCGGAAGTTCCATGTGTCGCTTCACCAAGCAGCACCACGCGCGCATCGGCATATCGATCGAAGAATGGGCCGAATTCAGCCGCCCGCTCCGGCGGCGGCAGCGGCTCGGCATGGCCACGGAGGGCAGCGACCAGTTCGGCCGAGGCTTCCCGGCCGGTTTTCCCGCGGGTTCCTATATCGTTCACTCCACCTCTCCTGACCGCTGGCTGACTGATAGGGCCCCGTTCAGCATGGGCAGCCATGCGGTGACTTGAATGATGGATAAGGAACGATCCGGAAGGAGGAGCTGTTCCGAAAAAAATGCAGGAAATCTGCGGCCTGACCTCTTTTTGCCTGACGCCGCTCGGCCGCTCGCGGCGGGCCCGCTCCAGCCGTGCCGGGAACGAAGCGACTTTCTCTTGGTTTCTACCCAAGCACCAAATGAGGTGAAAAGATCAGGAGAAAATCATGATTAAGGCATTACTCGCCGCACTTACTGTGCCGGCGCTGTTGCTGATCAGCGCGTGCAATACCGTTGAAGGCGCAGGTGAAGACATCCAAAGCGCCGGCAACGCCGTTGAGGATGCGGCTGATTGATCAGAAACAGGCGATAGCCGCCCTTTGGCATGAGTATTGTTATAGCCGTTCGGGCTGAGCTTGTCGAAGCCTCTGCCTTTCTGGGAAGAGCAGAAACAAGGGGAGGCCCTTCGACAAGCTCAGGGCGAACGGCTTATCTTGACCGAGTTCTCAATCGCCGGTCAGGATACGATCCACCAGTTGCTTAACCGTCGGCACGAATCCGTTCGAGTAGAAGGGATCCTGCTTGAACTTGTACGCTCCGTGGCCCGCGAACATGAGATTCTGTTCAGGATCCCCGCCATGGACGATGTCCTGCAGCGTCTTTTGAATGCAGAAGCTGCGCGGATCGGCGAGACGGCCAGTGCTGTTGGTTTCGCTATCCATCCAGCTTGAAAAGGCACATTGGCTGAGGCAGCCCATGCAGTCGGCCTGATCCTTGCGGATCAGCGCGCGCTCCTCTTCCGTGACGAAAACCAGCGTATTGTCCGGGGTCTTGAGGGCGCTGGTATAGCCAAGGCCATACCATTCACGCGCGCGGAGCAGGTCCCCCCGCGTCACCCAGAAATTCTTGCCTTTGACGCCGACATCCAACTGATGTTGGTGGTCGCCCGCCGCTTCGCCGGAAAAGGCGATCTGCCGTTCCGAGCGTGCTTCAAGGGAACGGAGGAAGGGGTTGTGCACTGCCGAGGAATAAAAGCCCGTGGGCGAGAAGCGGTGCAGGAGGATGTCGCCTTCCTCCAACGTCATCAGCCGTTCTTTCCAACCCTGCGGAATCGGGCTTTCCTGAGTGAGCAGCGGTCGAGTACCAAATTGGAAGGCGATGCTGCCAAGCTCCGGGTTGTCGATCCAGTCATTCCAGTCGCGCAGATACCAGACGCCGCCGGCCATCACGATCGGCACATCGTCGCTGATCCCGCCTTCGCGCATGGTGGCGCGAAGGTCGCGAACGCGCGGATAGGGATCCTGTGGCTGCAGCGGGTCTTCCGCATTGGAAAGGCCGTTATGGCCGCCTGCCAGCCAGGGATCCTCATAGACCACAGCGGCCAGCCATTCGGATGCCTTGCTGTAGGCGCGCTTCCAAAGCGCACGGAAAGCGCGGGCCGAGCTGATGATCGGCAGGTAACTTACCTGATAGGAGGCAGCGATTTCGCTGAGCTTGTAAGGCATGCCCGCGCCACAGGTGACGCCCGCCACCATGCCGCGCGTCCGTTCAAGCACACCATGAAGGACGCGCTGCGCACCGCCCATCTCCCAGAGCACATTGATGTTGATCGCGCCCTTGCCGCCTGCGACCTCAAAGGCGCGCTTCACCTGCTCGACGGCGCCTTCGATGGCATATTTGATAAGTTCCTCATGCCGGTCGCGCCGTGTGCTGGCATGATAGACTTGCGGAATGATCTTGCCCGTGGGGTCATAGCTGTCGGCGTTCACGGCGGACACTGTGCCGATTCCCCCGGCGGCGGCCCAGGCTCCAGAGCTCATATGATTGGATACGGCAACGCCCTTGCCGCCCTCGACCAGCGGCCACACTTCGCGTCCGCCGTAAATAATGGGCTTCAACCCCTTGAACACATTAAGCTCCCCAAGCCTGTTCGCTAGCGCCCTCGCCAACTTGCCCCTATAGCAAGTTTTCGCGTCCATGCGCGCAAAATATCCGCGCGCCCTACAGCAATGCGTCCGGTCTGCCTAGAGCCTCTCCATAAAGCGCAGCGTAAGACACGATCATCTGTGTCTCCGCATAGGCGTGGACCGCCTTGTTCCGGTTCGCCGCACCGATCGCGGATCTGAGTCTGCTATCGCTCGACAACCTCTCCAATGCGGCCGTGAAGGCCGTCTCATCGCTTACTGGCACGATAAAGGGGCGATTCTCCGCCGCCACCATTTCGGCTACATCGCCCACATCCGTAGCGACGGCCGCCAGCCCTGCCGCCATCGCCTCGACCAGGGAGATAGGAAATTGCTCACTGTCGGAAGAAAGGGCGAACAGATCGAAAAGTCCAATGAAGCGAAATGGTTCCGCCATGAAGCCAGGCAAATGGATATGGGGCAGGCCATGTGCGAGCGCTTCCGCAACAATTGCCTGGCGCTCCGGCCCTTCGCCCACGATCACGAGTTGCAGCCGGTCCTTGTGCGCCGCCACGGCGCGCACCAGCTTTCGAAGATTCTTGACTGGCCGAAGACCCGCTAGCGTTCCCACCAGCAGCTTGCCTGGACTACGGATCAGGTCAGGAATCGCATCTGTCGCGGGAGGCTCCGCGTAGCGCGCCACATCGATCCCATTCCTGATCAGACGAACCTTGTCGCGTGGCTGCCGCCAATCGCAAAGGGCGATGCGCTCCAGCTTCGTAGAAGGGACCACTAGCGCGCGGGCACTGCCAAGGCCGATATGCCGGAACTGGTTACGGCTGGATTTCAGCCCCCCTGCTTCATCGCTATTGAAGCCATCCTCATGATGAATGAGCGCAGGTAGCTTCATCACCGGTGCGAAGAGCCGGTGAGCCATGACCGCGTCCATCGCGCCCCAATTATAGCTGAGCACCAGGTCAAAGCCCTGCATATAGCATGCAAGACGCCAGTAGCGAGCGACAGAAGGGCGGCCGGCAAGCGCAGGCGCGCGCTCCGGAAATTCCGTTGCGACGCCCGGTGCAATCGCCTCCCGCGCGCCAAGCTGGCCTGGAACACCGCTCAAGATGCAGTGAGAGGCCCTCTTTTCCCACGCGTTCATCAGCCTTACGGCTCGTGCTTCCTTGCCGCCTAGCGAAAAGCTGCTGTGAAGATGCAGGATACGGACCGGCCGGGTCATTCCTTGTCAGGCATCCTGGAGCACGCGCTGCAACAATCGGTCGATCCCCGCTACAGCCTGGGGCTCGTCAAGCACCGGTGCGTGGCCGACGCCAGGCACCGTCACCACCTCCGCCCGGTTCAGCCGCTGCGCCATGTGCTGCACCGTTGCCTCGCTCAACAGGTCCGACCGCTGGCCGCGGACCAGCAGGACCGGCACATCCTTGAGCGCCTCCAGCGTGGGCCAAAGATCAACGCCTGCTTCACCCCCCGGCATCCGCAGCGGCTCGGCGATCCGCATGTCATAGTCGAGCACGATCCTGCCGCCGCTGGTCAGCCGGTAGAGGCGCTTGGCCATGCCCAGCCAATCTTCCAACGTATAGCGCGGGTAAATGTCGGCACTGTTTTCCGCCAATCCCCGCGCGGCATGCACCCAGGTTGGATAGCTTCCCCCCGAACCAACATAACCCTTTATCCGGTCAAGCCCCACCTGCTCGATCACTGGCCCGATATCGTTGAGCAGCGCCCCCATTATGCGCCCCGGACGAGTTGCCGCCAGCAGCAGCGTCAATATGCCGCCCAAGGAAGTACCAAAGGCAATGAACCTGTCGACCGCGAGGTCCGTCAGCAGCCGTTCGATGTCCTGTGCATAGGTCAGGGGAACATAGGTCATGGGGTCCTTGGCATAGGCGCTTTCCGCCCTTCCCCGCATTTCCGGGCAGATGAGCCGCCATTCCCCCGCCAGCCGATTCGCCACCGCCTCAAAATCGCGGGCGTTGCGGGTGAGACCATGAAAACAGAGGATCGGCGGCCGGTCCGACGGTCCCGCATAATCGCGATAATGTAACCGCAAGCCGTCATTGGACCACCAATATCCGTCTTTATAGTCGGCCAAGCTTGAACCTTTCGCTGTTCCACCCCCATATCGCCTTATGCCGATCCAGCCGCAAGCCGCGAAATATAAGCCTGAGAGTCCAATCCTTTCGCTCGGCGAGAAGATCGGCGACCCCGTTCACGCCGCTGATTTCCCAAAGGCGATCCTGCGTTTCCGCAACGACCGCTGGGCCGAGGCGGTGGGATTGGACCATCTGAACGATGACCAATGGGTTCAGCATTTCGGCCGCTTTCAGCCATTGGAAGGCACGCTGCAGCAGCCCTTGGCACTGCGCTATCACGGCCATCAGTTCCGCGTTTACAATCCCGATATAGGCGATGGCCGCGGCTTCCTCTTCGCGCAGCTTCGCGATCATGCGGGACGGCTGCTCGACCTTGGAACCAAGGGATCGGGGCAGACGCCCTATAGCCGCTTTGGCGATGGCCGCCTTACATTGAAGGGCGGCGTTCGCGAGATACTCGCCACCGAGATGCTTGAGGCGCTGGGGGTCAACAGCAGCAAGACATTCTCCCTCGTCGAAACCGGCGAGGACCTGATCCGCGGAGACGAGCCCTCCCCTACCCGATCCTCCGTTCTTGTGCGCCTTAGCCACAGCCATATCCGCATCGGCACCTTCCAGCGCATCGCGCTTGAGCAGAATAGCGAGCTGATGACGCGGCTGGTCGACTACTGCCTGACGAACCTGCTTCAGCCAGCGCCGGAGGGGGTTGCGCCGCCCATAGCGCTGATGCGGCAGGCGGTTGAGAACACCGCCGAACTTGCCGCTTCCTTCATGGTGGCCGGATTTGTCCATGGCGTGCTCAACAGCGACAATATCAATATCACAGGCGAAAGTTTCGACTATGGCCCGTGGCGCTTCACGCCCCACTGGGAGCCGGGCTTCACCGCGGCCTATTTCGACCAGACGGGCCTTTACGCCTTCGGCCGCCAGGCGGAGGCGATCCATTGGGATGTCGCACAGCTTGCCGTTTCACTAAGGCTTCTCTGCGAAGCCGAGCCGCTGATTGCAGAGCTGGAGCATTTCCCCGCGCTTTATCAGGATTCCCTCATCACCCATTTTTTCCGCCGCATCGGCCTCACTCCCGGAGAGCGCGAGGCTTCGCTGCAATTCATCGAAAGCTGCGTTCAGGCGATGGCGCAGACGGGAACGGAGATCGACCGCTTCTTCTTCGACTGGCGCTGTGGCGATCCCCGATCGCCTGCCCGTTATGCGGGCGAGGCGTGGGATAAGGTGCGGATGGAGGCAGCCGCCTTTCTTCCCGCAGGGACGCGCGATCATCCCTATTGGACCGATGATGCGCCTTGTTCCATGCATATCGAGGAAGTTGAAGCCCTTTGGTCGGCGATTGCGGACCGTGACGATTGGGAACCGCTGAACCAGAAGGTCGAAGCCATTCGCCGCATGGGCGAGGCTCATCAACCCCGATTGACTTAGCCTTTCCCGGCGAAAGACAAGCTGGCGCCCCCTGAAAATTGCGCTACACCGCATTATATGAACCTGATGTCATCCGGCGCGCACCATGTCCCAGCTTGTCTCCACTGAGCCCGCGACGGGAGCCACGCTGTGGTCCGGCCAGATCAGCGATGTGGATGCTGAGGTCGCGCATGCGCGTGCTGCCTGGCCGCAATGGGCCGCGCAGCCGCTCACCAGCCGCATCGAAATCGTCCGCCGCTTCGCCAATCTGGTCCGGTCGAAAAATGGCAAGCTGGCCGATCTGATCGCCCGGGAGACCGGAAAGCCGATCTGGGAGGCGCTCACTGAGGTCGACGCGGTCATCAACAAGGTTGAAATCTCCATCGCCGCCTATTCCGAGCGAACCGGACAGAAGCGCATGGAAGGCGCAATGGGGGACCGCACGGCTATCCGGCACAAGCCACACGGTGTCATGGCGGTGCTTGGCCCCTATAATTTCCCGGCCCACCTGCCGAACGGCCATATCGTCCCGGCGCTGATCGCAGGCAACGCCGTTGTGTTCAAGCCATCGGAGAAGACTCCTGCTGTTGGCCAGATGCTGGTTGACCTATATCACGCCGCCGGCGTGCCCGATGACGCGATCCGCCTGATCATTGGTGGACCGCTGGAAGGAAAGGCGCTGACTGCCCACGCGGATGTGGATGGCATACTGTTCACAGGCTCAGCACAGACCGGCATCGCCATCAATGTCCAGCTCGCAAACCAGCCCAACAAGATCCTGGCCCTGGAGATGGGCGGCAACAATCCCATAGTTATCTGGGACACGCTCGACATCCACACCGCCGCCATAATGGTGGTCCAGTCGGCATTCCTCTCTGCGGGACAGCGATGCACGGCGGCCAAGCGGCTGATCGTCAAGGACAGCCTTTATGAACCCCTGCTGGCCCAGGTAAAGACCATAGCCGACCGGCTGATCGTGGGTGAGCCGCATAGCCAGCCTGCCCCCTTCATGGGGCCGGTGATCGATAATCAGGCGGCCGACGGCCTTACCGAAAGCTTCCTCATTCTGATGAGCAATGGCGGCAAGCCCATCAAGCATATGGCGCGCCCCATAGAAGGCCGTCCTTTCCTGACGCCCGGCATCATTGACGTGACCGACATGCCCGAGCGCCCGGACATTGAGTTGTTCGGGCCGTTGCTCCAGGTCATCCGCGTCTCAACCTTTGAGCAGGCTATCGCCGAGGCCAACAACACCCGCTACGGCCTGTCCGCGTCCCTGATCGGCGGCACGGCGGAGCTTTATGACCAGTTCTGGGCGAATGTGCGCTCTGGCGTCATCAACTGGAACAAGCCCACCAATGGCGCCCCTTCAACCGCTCCCTTCGGCGGAGTCGGGATATCCGGCAACCACCGGCCAAGCGCCTATTATGCAGCGGATTATTGCGCCTACCCTGTGACTTCGTCGGAGGCAGACCAGGCTCGGGCGTCGATCGGCATCGGGCTGAAGGACGCAGTGTCAGAATAAATAGCCTCAAAGCCGTCTTCCCTCCGACGGCGAGGACGGTGATATGCATTTCAACGGGCAAAACATTTCCTAGCACCATCCCAAATCATTCTGATTTGCGATCCAAGCCTCGAGAACGCATCTGCCCAGCATGGCTGATGGTGCACCCAAGGAAACAGGACGCATTTTCCTGGTCGGCGCGGGCCCGGGGGATCCGGACCTGCTGACGGTACGCGCCGCGCGGCTGATTTCCACGGCCTCGGTGATCGTGCATGACGGGCTGGTGGACGATCACATCCTCGCCCTCGCACGTCCGCACGCACGCCTGATCTCCGTCGCGAAGAGCCGCAGCCGCCACTCCATGCGGCAGGAGGAGATCAACGCGCTCCTCATTCGTGAAGCAAAGGCTGGCCATGATGTGGTCCGCCTGAAGGGCGGTGATCCCTATATCTTCGGACGCGGCGGCGAAGAGGCGGAAGAATGCCGCGCCGCCGGCGTCGCCGTGGAAGTCGTTCCCGGCATCAGCGCCGCCATTGGCTGCGCCGCTGAGGCCCAGTTACCGCTCACCCATCGCGATGCGGCAAGCGCGGTCACCTTCGTCGCGGGCCAGTGCAAGGGCCTGACCGATCAGGACTGGTCGGGCCTTGCAGGCAAGGGCCGCACGCTTGTCATCTATATGGGCATAGCAACGGCGATGGACATTGCCGACAAGCTGATGGCGGACGGTCTTTCCCCCGAAACGCCCGTTGCGGTCCTTGAAAAGGGCACGCGCAAGGATAGCCGGGCCATGCGGACCTTGCTCGCCGACCTTGGCGGCCTTATGGCGCGCGAGCGGGTGAAGAGCCCGGCACTGATCGTGGTGGGCGAAGTCGTGCTTCGCTCCAATGCAGAAGAGAAACTGGCCCAATGGGCTGCACAGGCGGAGAATCTGGCGTGAGAATATTGACCGGCAATGACCTGAAGACAGGCGATGTCATCTGGTGGACGGGCGAGGGCTGGTCGCGGCATCTGGCAGAAGCCGTAGACGCGGGCCATGACGCCGAGAGCATTCTCGCGCGCGAGGACGCCGAGCGCCGCGTCAATGCCGGCTATGTGGTCGAAGCGGAACTGACCGGCTCTGGCCCAATGCCACTCCACATCAAGGATCGGATTCGCGCCAGCGGCCCGACGGTTCGCGCCGACCTTGGCATCAACAGCTCCATTCCTATCGTAAAGGCCTGAGACCATGTATCGCTACGACAATTACGATCAGGCAATCGTCAATGCCCGCGTCGAGGAATTCCGCGACCAGGCCCGCCGCCGCATTGCAGGCGAGCTGACCGAAGACCAGTTCAAGCCCTTGCGCCTGATGAACGGTCTTTATCTGCAGCTTCACGCCTACATGCTGCGTGTCGCCATTCCCTATGGCACGCTCAATAGCCGCCAGACGCATATGCTCGCCCACATCGCGCGCGAATATGACAGGGGCTATGGCCATTTCACCACCCGCCAGAATATCCAGTATAACTGGATCAAGCTGGAGGATGCGGCGGACATTCTGGCTGATCTCGCGAGCGTGGAAATGCACGCTATCCAGACCAGCGGCAACTGCATCCGCAACATCAGTTCCGACCAATATGCCGGCGTTTCGGCCGATGAAGTGACGGACCCCCGCCCCTGGGCCGAGCTCCTGCGCCAATGGTCGAGCTTCCACCCGGAATTCAGTTATCTGCCTCGCAAGTTCAAGATCGCGGTGATCGCGTCAGAGACCGACCGCGCCGCCATGCGCCTGCACGATATCGGCGTTGAGCTGCTGAAGCGCGACGGCGTCATCGGTGCGCGAATATTCGCTGGCGGCGGCATGGGGCGCACCCCGATGGTGGGCCCCGAAATCCGCGACTTCGTCACCGAGGACGAGCTGATTTCATACCTCGAGGCCTGCCTGCGCGTTTACAACCGCTATGGCCGCCGCGACAACAAGTTCAAGGCGCGGATCAAGATCCTGGTCCACGAGCTGGGGGTCGATGAATATCGTCGTCAGGTCGAGGAAGAGTTCGCGCATATGAAGACGCTGGGCCTCAACCCGCCCACGGCCGAGCTAGACCGCATCCGCGCCCATTTCGCAGAGCCCGCCTATGAGACCGGCCTGCCGGACGAGGTCGATCTCAGCGATCCCGACTTCGCCATCTGGGTGAAGCAGAATGTCGCCGCGCACAAGCAGCCGGGTTATGCCATCGCTACCATCAGCCTGAAGCCGACCGGCGGCATTCCGGGCGATGCGTCGGCCGACCAGATCGACCTCATCGCTGATCTCGCCGCACAATATTCGCTGGACGAGCTGCGTGTCACCCATGCCCAGAATATCGTGCTGCCCTATGTGAAAAAGGCGGATCTCTACACGCTTTGGCAGAAGCTGGACGCGGCTGGCCTGGCGCCTGCCAATCTCGACCTTATCAGCGACATCATCGCCTGTCCGGGACTGGACTATTGCAGTCTTGCCAATGCTCGCTCGATCCCGGTCGCGCAGAAGATCAGCCAGCGCTTCGCCGATCTGGAACGCCAGCAGGATTTGGGCGAGATCAAGCTCAAGATTTCCGGCTGCATCAACGCCTGCGGCCATCACCATGCAGGCCATATCGGCATTCTTGGCGTCGACCGGAAGGGTACGGAAAATTACCAGCTCCTGCTCGGCGGTTCGGGCGCGGAGGATGCGAGCCTTGCCAAGATCGTCGGTCCCGGCTTCGATGAGGACGGCATTGTCGATGCGGTCGAAAAGGCCACCAATGTCTATAAGGCGCTGCGCCAGGAGGGCGAGCGCTTCCTCGACACCTACCGGCGCGTTGGCATGGAGCCGTTCAAGGAGGCTATTTATGGGTAATGGCAATTTCCCTGGCCCGTTCGTGTCGAGCCCCTCGACTGCCTGCACGGCAGGCGCTCGGGATAAACTTCAGCTTTGGCTGAAGTCGATACACGCCGCACAACGTCCCTCGACTTCGCTCGGGACGAACGGAGGTTTGCATAATGGTTGATTTCTTGTCCTTCCGCGATGGTGAAGCCGCCACGCAGGAGCCGACGGTCACCCTGGAATCCTTTCAGGGCCAGACCAACGCAACCGCTGTCCGCATCGAACCGGGCGAAGATGCGCGCGAGCTGCTCCCCTTTCTCGACCGCATTTCGCTGGTCGAGGTGAACTTCCCCGTCTTCGGCGACGGCCGCGGCTATTCGGTCGCCCGTATCCTGCGCGAAAACGGCTATACGGGAGAGATTCGGGCCGTGGGCGACGTTCTGGTCGACCAGCTCCCCTATATGCGCCGCTGCGGCTTTGACAGCTTCGTGCCCAATGTGCCGTTCGATGCGGACGTGGTGAAGGCCTCGCTTGAGCGCTATGAACATGTCTATCAGAAGACCGTCGACGGCCGGCAGCCCGTCTGGGCGCTGCGTCATGGCTGAGGCGGCTCGGAAAATCGACCTGATAGACGCGCGGCCGAGCTTTACTCAGGCTGATGCCGACGCGCTCAACGCCCGTTTCGAAGGGGTCGAAACGACCGAGATGCTGCGCACCCTTTTTGCCGAACGCATATTGGGGAAGGTCGCGGTCGTATCCTCCTTTGGAACGGAAAGCGCTGTACTGCTGCACCTGGTTGCTGAGGCGGACCGGAGCATTCCCGTGATCTTCGTCGATACGCTGAAGATGTTTCCGGAGACGCTCGATTATCGCGAAACGCTGATCGGGCAGTTCGGGATCGAGAATAGCTGGGTGGTGACGCCCGACCTGGACGTGCTGGCGGCAAAGGATGAAAAGGGCTTGCGTTGGTCCTATGATCCGGATGGCTGCTGCGAAATCCGCAAGGTGGAACCCCTTGCGCGCGCGAAAAAAGGCCTCGATAGCTGGATTTCGGGCCGCAAGGCTTTCCAGTCGCAGACCCGTCAGAACCTGCCTCGTTTCGAGGTGGAGGACGGCCGCTTGAAGCTCAATCCGCTAGGCGATTGGACCAAGACCGATCTGGAGGCTTATTTCGAGAAGCACCAATTGCCCCGCCATCCGCTGGAGGAGCAAGGCTATCTTTCCATCGGCTGCGAACCCTGCACCTCAAAGGTACTGCCCGGCGAAGATCCCCGTGCGGGCCGCTGGCGTGGCTGGGACAAGGTGGAATGCGGCATTCACACCCCATCCACACCGCTCGCCGACCCCGACGATCCTGCCAATCAGCCGGTTTTCTGAGGCTGGAGGGTTTCCGGCTCAACCATGAAGCGGGTCATGTTGAGCCTCGAGGATAGGTCGAAGCCTTCCGACTGCTATCGTCCGTCGTCCCTGCGAAGGCGGGGACCCCGCTATTCTTCAATATTGGTAAAGAGAAGCTGGGTCCCTGCCTCCGCAGGGACGACGGCTCTATTTTTCGAACCGCGACAATGGCCCTGGCCGGGCCACTGACATCCAATCTTACTGATTATTCTGGCGGTTCAGGAACCGAGGAATGTCGAGACCCGAACGGGCGTCTTCTTCCTCGTCATTGCTGATCTGCGTACGAGAACTGCCGCGTGAAAGATTGGACATGCGTTCGAAGAGCGTGCCTCCAGTGGCAACGCGCGGGGCCGGACGGGCCGGTTCGGGTGCAGGTTCAGGCTCTGGCGCAGGTTCCGGTTCGGCGTGCACTTCCGCAGCGGGGCTGAGCAGGAGTTCATCCTCGTCATCCGCCTCAGGAGCCGGCGCGGCTGCTTCTTCCGGCTGCGGGGCAAGAGATTCAAAGCCCGGCGCCGGATCGGGCGCCACCATCGGTTCTTCGACGGGCTGGGCCACGGGAGCGGCATAGGGCGCGGGAGCCGGCTGCGGCGTGGCGGTGCGCGTGGGGAACGTGAAGGCTTGAGTGCGCGGGGCAGCCGCCTCCACATCGTTGTCGATGCCGGTTGCAACGACGGACACGCGAATCTTGCCGTTCAGGGAATCGTTGAAGGCCGAACCCCAGATGATGTTCGCGTCAGGATCGACCAGCTCGCGAATATGATTGGCGGCTTCATCAACTTCCATGAGGCGCATATCCTCACCGCCGGTAATGGAGATGATGACGCCCTTCGCGCCCTTCATGCTGACACCGTCGAGCAGCGGGTTGGCGATCGCCTTTTCAGCCGCCTCGAGCGCGCGGCCGTCGCCTTCGGCCTCGCCGGTGCCCATCATCGCCTTGCCCATTTCGCCCATGACCGAGCGGACGTCGGCGAAGTCGAGGTTGATGAGGCCCGGCATGACCATGAGGTCGGTGATGCCGCGAACGCCCTGTTGCAACACTTCGTCGGCAAGCTGAAAGGCTTCCTTGAAGGTGGTGTTCGGATTGGCGATCAGGAACAGGTTCTGGTTCGGGATGACGATGAGCGTATCGACATGCTTCTGAAGCTCGACAATTCCAGCCTCGGCAGAGCGACCACGCCGGGTCCCTTCAAAGGTAAAGGGCTTGGTGACGACGCCGACGGTCAAAATGCCCTTGTCGCGTGCGGCCTTGGCAATGACGGGAGCAGCGCCAGTGCCGGTGCCGCCGCCCATGCCCGCGGCGATGAAGCACATATGCGCTCCGTTCAGCGCCTCTTCGACGGAAATGATGGTTTCTTCAGCAGCGGCGCGGCCGATTTCCGGCCGGGAGCCAGCGCCAAGACCTTCGGTGATCTTCGGTCCAAGCTGAATCCGCCGCTCGGCAGGAGAAGCGTTCAGCGCCTGCGCGTCGGTGTTGGCGACAATGAAATCGACGCCTTCGACCTGCGCCGCGATCATGTTCGCGATCGCATTTCCACCAGCACCGCCGACGCCGATGACGGCGATGCGGGGCTTCAGCTCGTCTACATGCGGAGGACCGATTTCAATGCTCATAAACTTGCTCCCAATGCTTCATCGAAGGTGAAGCGAACCGACGTGAAATTCATGCACTATCTGACCCGGCGAATCATCCAAAAACTATTCATTTACCAAAATAGGTCAGTAATTCGTGCGCAATGCGGTAATAAGCCGTTGAATAAGCGCCGAACCGGGCGCCTTGTGAACGACCTGTTTCGACGAAGGCAGCCAGCGGAGATCGGCGGGATTGGATGCTCCATAGAGGGCGAGGCCCGCCAGGGTAGCGAAAGCCGGTCCACTATGCGCCTCCGGCAATCCCGTCAAGCCGCGCGGACGCCCGATCCGCACGGCCCGTCCCAGGGCGGTTTGGGCATAATCCGCAATCCCCTTGAGTTCCGCGCCGCCGCCCGTCAGCACGACATGCCGGCCAACAGGGCCGGTGAAGCCCAAGTCCTTCAAAGTCTTGCCGATTTCACCCATTAGATGATCGAGTCGCTGGCAGATGATGCCGACCAGTTGGGCGCGGGTGATCCGCCCGCCCTCGGCGCTTTGCCCGTCGCTGGCGATCGGTGCGATCTCGATCATCTCGCGATGGTCGCGGGGCGATTGCATGGCCGATCCGTAGAAGCATTTCATCCGCTCTGCCTGGCTGCGGCGAACGCCGAAGGCCGAAGCAATGTCATCGGTGATGTCGGCCGCGCCATAGGGCAGTGAAGTAAGACCCACCAGCATGCCGCCGGCAAAGAGCGAGACATTGGTGACCGCCGCGCCGAGTTCCACCAAGGCAACGCCCAGATCCCGTTCCTCGTCGGAAAGACAGGTCACACCCGTGGCGACGGGCGAAGCAACGATACTGTTCACCTCCAGATGCGCAGAACGGACGCAAAGGTCGAGATTTCTCAAGGGACTGCCATCCGCCAGAATGACGTGGATATCCACCCCGAGGCGGTCGGCATGAAGACCAAGCGGCTTCTTGACACCGGTCAGGCCATCCAGGGTGTAGAGCGTTGGCTGAGCATGCAGGACCATGCGGCCGTCGGGATCGATGCTGTTGCGTCCCGCCTCCAGAAGATCATCGATATCCTGCTGCTCGACGCGGTGGCCGCCCAGGTCCACCTCGACGCTGGCAATGTCGCTGATAAGGCCACCTGCAGAGAAATTGACCCAGACATCCTCTATGTTCGTCCCGGCAATGCGCTCAGCTTGCTCGATCGTTTCGCGTACGGCCTGTTCGGTGCGCTCCATGTCGGCGATATAGCCGCGCCGCACGCCACGGCTTTCGCGCTGGCCAGTGCCAAGAACGGTGAGCTCGCCCTTGTCATTCTTGCCCGCAATAAGTGCGGATACCTTCCACGACCCGATGTCCAGGGCCGTGATCAGCTTGTCATAACGCGGCTGCCCCAAAGCCTATCCCTCCCCGTCGGCTGCTTCCTCAGTCGCGGCGCTGTCGCCCCCGCTCGACGCCGCGACCTTATCTTGCGTCTTTGGCAATCTTAATACGAACTTATCCGGATCCCGCATATCAAATCTGACGATGCCGCGTCCGAGGAGACGATTGACCCCATCCATGCGGGCAAAATTCACAAGCGCTTGCGAGGCCAGCTTTTCGCCTTCCGGCAAGGAAAGCGTTTCGCCAGTCTGGAAACGCAGGTCCCAGCGGCGGTTGCCGACCCATGTGGCACCGGCAAGCATCGGCTTCAGCGCAGGCGCGGCCTCCATAAGCTTGCGAAGGGCGGCGGTCTGCTGATTGGCGTTAGGGCCAACCACCAGGGGAAGGTCGGGCATGGCGGTAAGGTCCACCGGCTGAAGCACCTTTCCCTGACCGTCGATCAGCGCCAGCTTGCCTCTATTCTGCCAGACCGCGGCGGGCCTGCGCTCGACAATGTCGATGACCAGCGTTTCCGGCAGGCGGCGGGAAACGCGGGCGTCCTGCACCCATCCCAAGCCCATGAGTTCAGACCGCAGCTTTTCCAGGTCCACCGAAGGCATGGCACGTTCATGCTGGCCAAGCGCGATGGCATAGACCGGCAGCTCATCCATCCGTTCAATGCCGCGCACCTCGACCTTGCGGACCTCAAAACCCGCCTTGCGGGAAAGGCTGGCAAATTCCTGAGTAGCCATGGCGGGAAGGCCGACGAACCAGGCAAGGCCGCCCAGCGCCGCTGCTGCCGACAGCATGATCGTCCAGGTGGCGGCGCGGTGGAGCGCGTCGTCGCTGACGGGTAGCTGGCTCAGAAACTTGTCTATGCGCGAGCGGCGCTTTCGAATCGGCGCCTTTGCCTTTCGCCTGCGGCTGGAGGCGCCCCCGCGCCTGATCGTTGCAGCGCTCATAAAGCCTCCTCGACAATCCGCTCGACCAGTTCGGCATAATCGATGCCGAGCTTTGCCGCCTGTTCCGGTACAAGGCTGAGCGGTGTCATCCCCGGTTGCGTGTTGACCTCAAGCAGGAACAAGCCCTCCACGCCGCGTTCATCATCCCAGCGGAAGTCAGAGCGCGATGTCCCCTTGCAGCCCAAAATCCGGTGCGCCTGCAACGCCAGCGCCTTGCAAGCCTCTGTAATATCATCTGGAACGGCGGCTGGACAGATATGATCTGTCATCCCGTCAGTATATTTGGCGTCAAAATCGTAAAAGCCGCTCTTGGGCCGAAGTTCGGTGACGAGCAGCGCCTGATCAGCCAGCACCGCGCAGGTAAGTTCCCGGCCTCGGATATAGGGTTCGGCCAGAAGCTGGTCGAAATGCTTCCATGGCCCCTCGACGTCGCGAGCGATGGGATTGCCGTAATTGCCCTCGGCGGTGACGATGGCGACGCCCACCGAGGAACCCTCATTGACGGGCTTCAGCACATAAGGACGCGGAATCGGGTCTGCGCTGTAGAGGCTTTCGCTCTCGATGATATGACCGCCGGGCATAGGGATGCCGTGCGGGACAAGCGTCTGCTTTGTGAGCTGCTTGTCGATAGCAATGACGGAGGTCGCAAGCCCGCTATGGGTATATTTGAGGCCCATGAGGTCCATCATGCCCTGGACAGTGCCGTCCTCGCCCGGCACGCCGTGAAGGGCGTTGAACACGACATCGGGCTTCGCCTCGGCAAGGCGCGCGGCGACATCATGGCCCATGTCGATGCGCGTGACCTTATGGCCGCGGCTTTCAAGCGCTTTCGCAACGCCCTCCCCGCTCATGAGCGAGACGGGGCGCTCGGCGGACCAGCCGCCCATGAGGACGGCAACATGCCAGGGGCCTTTCATAGCCCCCTCCCCTTCAGGGGAGAGGGTTGGGAGAGGGGACTGCCAACCCTTTGAATTTCCCATTGCAGGGTCACGCCGGCCTTTTCCTTCACTCTTGCGCGCACTTCCTCGCCGAGCGCCTCGATGTCGGCGCTGCTTGCCCCGCCGAGATTCAGGAGGAAGTTGCAATGTTTCTCCGATACCTGCGCCGCGCCGCGAGTGAGGCCCCGGCAACCGGCCTCGTCGATCAGGCGCCACGCCTTGTCGCCGTCCGGGTTCTTGAAGGTCGAGCCGCCGGTGCGGGAGCGCAGGGGCTGGGAAGCTTCGCGCTCGGCGGCAATGCGGTCCATTTCCGCGCCGATGGCAGCAGGATCGCCGGGCGCGCCTTCGAACAGGGCTTCGACCACCACCGCACCATCCGGAAGTTCACAGTGTCGGTAGGAGTAGCCAAGGCGGGCGGCGGGCCAGGTTTCGACCGTGCCGTCGCGCAGGACGAGGGTGCATTCGACAAGGATGTCGGCGGCTTCGCGGCCATAAGCCCCGGCATTCATGCGGACAGCGCCGCCGACCGTACCGGGAATTCCGCGCAGAAACTCCATGCCTGCAACGCCAGCGTCACGCGCGGCGCTCGCCACGCTGATGCCCATGGCGGCAGCGCCAGCGCGAACGCGGCTGCCCGGCTCTACCGTCACCTTGGCCATCGATTTTGGCAGCCGGACAACTACGCCCGGCACACCGCCGTCACGCACGATGAGGTTGGACCCAACGCCCACCGGCAGGACCGGCAGGGCCGGGTCAAGATCGCGCAGGAAACGGGACAAATCCTCCGCATCCTTCGGGCGCACCAGATATTCCGCAGGGCCTCCCGTTCGGAACCAGATGAAGTCGGCGAGGCTGCCCTTTTCCTCTATACTGCCCTTCAAGGCCGGAAGGGTGGCGACGCCATTCATCATGCAGCCGCGCCTCGCTTGGCCTTGATGGTATCGGCAAGCCCAGCGGCCCATTTGGTGATGTCGCCCGCGCCAAGGCAGATGATCATGTCATTGGCCACGATCTGCTGCGCCAGCTTGCCGGCCAGATCGTCGGCGTCAGCTACAGCCTGCGCGCTGTGATGGCCACGGCGCTTGAGCCCGGCGACCAGTTCGTCGGAATCGACGCCTTCGATCGGCTGTTCCCCTGCAGGATAGACGGGCGCGGCATAGACGATGTCGGCATCGTTGAACGCCTGCTGGAAATCGTCCATCAGATCGTGAAGACGGGTGAAGCGGTGCGGCTGGACGACCGCGATGACCCTGCCTTGCGCACCTTCGCGAGCGGCGGCGAGGACGGCGCGGATCTCCACCGGATGGTGGCCATAATCGTCGATCACGGTCGCCTTGCCCCCGTCGAGGTCGACCTCGCCTACCTTGGTAAAGCGCCGCTTGACCCCGCCGAACTGGGAAAAGCCGGTGCGGATCGTCTCATCGTCGATGCCAAGATGCAGCGCCGCGCCGATGGCGGCCATGGCATTGAGCACATTATGACGGCCGGGCATCGGCATTTCGACGCCCTCGATCCGCCGGGTGGAACCGTCACGCTCGCGGATCACCACGTCGAAGCGATTGCCACCGGGAACCGGCTGGACATTCTCGCCGCGAATATCGGCTTGGGCCGAAAAACCGTAGGTGACGATGCGGCGGTCCTGCACGCGGGGGAGGATCGCCTGCACCTCGGGATGGTCGAGGCAGAGGAAGGCCGCGCCATAGAAAGGCACATTGCCGACAAATTCGACAAAGGCGTCCTTGACCTTGTCGAAGCTGCCATAATGATCGAGATGCTCGGGATCGATATTGGTGACGACCGCCAGCGTGCCGTCGAGGCGCAGGAAGCTGCCGTCGCTTTCGTCGGCCTCCACCACCATCCAGTCGCTGGTGCCGAGGCGCGCATTGGAGCCGTAGCGGTTGATGATGCCACCATTGATGACGGTCGCGTTGATACCGCCTGAATCGAGCAGTGCCGCAACCATGGAGGTTGTCGTCGTCTTGCCATGCGTTCCCGCCACCGCGATGGTGGATTTAAGGCGCATAAGCTCGGCCAGCATTTCGGCGCGGCGGACGACGGGAATACGCTTTTCGAGCGCCAGATCGACTTCGGGATTGCCCCGCTTGATCGCCGTCGATGTGACGACCACGGCGGCATCGCCCAGATTTTCGGCCTTGTGGCCGATCATCACCTTGATGCCCTTTTCCCGCAGGCCCTGCACCACATAGCCTTCGGCAATGTCGGAGCCCTGAACCTTATAGCCAAGATTATGCATCACCTCGGCAATGCCCGACATGCCAATGCCGCCGATGCCGATGAAGTGAATGGTGCCGATGTCGATGGCGACGCCCTTCATGCCGGAATTCCCTGCATGCCGATGGCGGGCCGGATCTTGGGCGACCGAACGCGGAGCGGATCGTTCATGATGGGCGAAGGGCCGATGCTTTCAAGGAGATCGGCAAGGTCGCGCGCGGCATTGGGACGGCCACAGGCCTTTGCGCGTTTCGCGGCATTTTGTAGCGCGCCGGGTTCCAGCGCCAGTTTCTGCATTTGTTTGGCAAGCTCCACAGGGGTGAATTTGGATTGCGGGATGGACCGCGCGGCGCCGCAGGCGACCATCTCGCGGACATTGGCGGTCTGATGATCGTCCATGGCCGTGGGAAGCGGAACAAGAATGGCCGGACGGCCCGCCGCGGTCAGTTCGGCAATCGTCGATGCTCCCGCCCGCGCGACGACCAGATGCGACCAGCCAAGCCGCTCCGGCAAGTCCGGCAGATATGTGGCAAGATCCGCCGGAATCTCCAGCTCCGCATAGATCGCGCGCACCTGCTCAATGTCCTCCAAGCGACATTGCTGCGTCACCTGCAAGCGGCGGCGAAGGCCAATGGGGAGGAGACCCAACCCCTCCGGCACGACCTTCGACAGGATCGTTGCGCCCTGGCTGCCGCCAGTGACGAGCAGGCGGAAGACGCTGTCCTCATTGAGCGCGGGATAATCCTCCTCGCGCAGCGCCAGCACTTCCTCGCGCACCGGGTTGCCGACCAGATGGACCTTCCCGGCAAATTTGTCGGAAAGCCGCTCCACCTCCGGATAGGCCGTCGCGATGGCGTTCACCTTGCGCGCCAGCAGGCGATTGACGCGGCCGAGGACGGCATTCTGTTCATGCACGACCGTCGGGATGTCATCCTTGAGCGCGGCCAGCAGCGCGGGAAGCGCCGGATAACCGCCAAAGCCGGCCACTACCGAGGGCTGAAAGGTCTCATAAAGCCTGCGCGCCATGTCGCGGCCCGCCATGATATTGCGCAGGCCCCGGAGCCAGCCCAGCGGACCGCCCGACATCCGTCCGGCAGGAAGGACATGCACTTGCGCGCGTTCGAAAATGCCAGGAATCTTCGCCCCGCGTTCATCGGTGATGAGGGCGACATGATGGCCGCGCTCCATGAGCTCGACCGCCACGGCATGAGCCGGGATCATGTGACCGCCCGTGCCTCCGGCTGCCAGCACATAATGGCGGGAAATGGTCATCGTCCGCTCCATTTGACGACATAGGGGGAACGCACCAGATAGGGGTTCCGGCGCGTGAAAGCCAGCAGCAAACCCGTGCCGATGCAGAGCGCGATCATAGACGAACCGCCATAGCTGATAAAGGGCAGGGTCATGCCCTTCGACGGGAATATCTGGGTATTGACCCCCATATTGATGATCGCCTGAAGCCCGAACTGGGTGACAAGCCCGGCAGCGGCAAGGATGACGAAATTATCCTCCTCATCGAGCAGCTTCAGCAGCACCCGCACCACGATGGCGAGGTAAACCAGAGCAATGGCGATGCAGGCAAAAAGACCGAATTCCTCGCCGATCACTGAAAATATATAGTCGGTATGCGCTTCGGGAAGGCGGAATTTGGCGACGCCGCTGCCTGGCCCCATGCCCAGGAGGCCGCCCCCGGTGATGGCGGCATGGGCGCTGTCCACCTGATAGCTGTCGCCTTCCCCCAAAAGCCAGATGTTGATGCGCTGCGTCGCCACCGGGTAGAAAAGATAAGCGGCGACAAGACCGGTAACCCCCGCGACCGCGAGCGACACCATCAAGCGAACGGACATGCCCGACAGCAGCATCAGCGTCAGCCAGGCGGAACAGAAGATAACGGTCTGGCCGAGGTCCGGCTGGTTCATCAGCAGAAAGGCGATGAAGCCGGTCAGTGCCGCCGACATGGGAATGACCGGAAGGGAACGGTCCTTTCCGCGCAAGGAAAGCAGCCAGGCCAGCGAAACGATAAAAACCGGCTTCAAGAATTCCGATGGCTGGAAACGAAGCGCCCCCGGCCCCAGCCAGCGCGTAGCGCCATTCACCGATGTGCCGATGACCGGCACCAGAATCAGCATGCCGGTAAAGACGACCGCCATGAAGATCGCAAAGCGCCGCGCCTGCACCCGTGGGAGCATCGAGATAATCAGCATGATCGGCACGCCGGCGGCCACCCATGCCAACTGGCGATAGAAATAATAGAGCGGGTCGAGCGTCACCCTGTTCGTGGACAGCGTCTGCGAGGCAACCGGCGATGCCGCCGCCACTGCGACAAGGCCAATCGCGATGAGGATGCTGATGAGCAGCAGCAACAGCCGGTCGATTTCCCAGAACCACAGGCCAAGCGGCGTGCGGTCGCGCGGCAGGGTAACGCCCCGCCTGGGACGAACGAAGGCGGGCGGAGGCGCCGTGGTGCTGACCTGATGAAGGCTGGAATAGCTGTCGGCACGCATGTTCATGTCGCCCTCCGCCATCAGCCAAGCGCCTCCACCGCCGCACGGAAGGCGTCGCCCCGCGCTTCGAAGTCACGGAACTGGTCGAAGGAGGCACAGGCAGGCGACAGCAAAACGACATCGCCAGGCTCGGCCACACGAGCGGCGCGGCGGACGGCAGTGATGAGCAGTTCGCTGTCATCGACGGGCATGACCGGCCTCAGAATCTCAGCAAAGCGAGGGCCTGCTTCGCCGATCGTATAGGCCTGCTTCACATTGGCGAATTGCGGGACGCAATCATCAAGGTCATCGGATTTGGCCAGGCCGCCCAGGATCCAGTGGATGCGAGGCTTGCCATCCTTGGGCGGATAGGCGGCCAGCGCCGGAGCCGTGGAAGCTGGATTGGTGGCCTTGCTGTCATTGACGAAGAGAACACCATTTTTTTCCGCCACGCGCTGCATGCGGTGCGGCAGACTGGCGTAGCTCCGAAGGCCAGCGGCAATAGTGTCTTCGCCAAGGCCAAGGGCACGGGCAACGGCAATCGCGGCGGCGGCATTTTGTGCGTTGTGCGGGCCCTGAAGCGAGGGCCATTGCGCCTGATCGCCGGGGCTGATTTCCCCCGAATGGACCTCGACAAGCCGGGAAGGCACGCCGGCGGCGATCTGCCGGCTGGGTTCATCCTCGACCGCGATGACGGCGGCATGATCGGCCGACTGCATCGCGAAAAGCCGGGCTTTGGACGCACAATAGCCTGCAAAGCCGTCATAGCGGTCGAGATGGTCGGGCGTGATGTTGAGCAGCACCGCCACATCGGCATCAAGGCTGTAGGTCAGATCGATCTGATAGCTGGAAAGCTCCAGCACATAGACGCCGCCTTCCGGCAGAGGGTCCTGCCCCAATATCGGAAGGCCAATATTGCCCCCCATCCTCGTTGGGATACCGGCGGTATCGATAATATGGTGGATGAGCGCCGTGGTGGTGGACTTGCCGTTGGTGCCGGTGATGCCCACCACTCGATGAGCCGGAAGGCTTGGCCGGGCAAGCGCGAAAAGCTCTATGTCGCCAATCACCGGCACAGCGGCTGCACCCGCCTTGTCCGCTATGGGGTGACGGTTGAGCGGCACGCCGGGAGAAACGACCACGCCATCAAAACCCGCAAGGCCGATGAGCAGCGGGTCGGCCAGCTCAAAACGGCCTGGCCCCCGGCAGGTCTGGACTGCCTCAAGCGCGGCTTCCCGCGCTTCCTCCCGGCTGTCCCAGGCAACCACCTGCGCGCCACTTTTGACCAGCGATGCTATGGTAGCGAGGCCGGAGCGGGCAAGGCCCAGGACGGCATATTTCTTGCCCGAAAAGGCGGAGCTGACGATCACCGGATCTTCAACGTGGACAGGCCCGCAAGGGCGAGAACGATGGAAATGATCCAGAAGCGAATGACGACGGTCGGCTCCGACCAGCCGAGTTGCTCGAAATGGTGATGGATGGGGGCCATGCGGAAGACTCGCTTGCCGGTGCGCTTGAAGAAGAAGACCTGAATGATGACAGAGGCCGCTTCAAGCACAAAGAGGCCGCCGATGATGGCGAGCACGATTTCATGGCGGACAGTCACGGCAATCACGCCAAGCGCCCCGCCCAGGGCCAGGCTACCCGTGTCGCCCATGAAGACGGCAGCAGGGGGCGCATTGAACCAGAGGAAGGCAAGGCCAGCCCCGATGATCGCTCCCAAGAGGATGGTAAGGTCGCCCGCTCCCGGCACATGCGGAATCCCCAGATAGGTCGCATAGTCGGCGCGGCCCACGATATAGGCGATCAGCATGAAGGCGACGCAGGCAATGATCACCGGCATGGTGGCAAGGCCATCGAGACCGTCGGTCAGGTTCACCGCATTGCCGGCGCCAACGATCACGAAGGCCGCGAAGATATAATAGACAGGTCCAAGGTCGATGGCGGGGCCGTTGTAGAAGGGGACGTAAAGCGCGGTTCCAGTCTGGCTGACGATGAGCCAGGCCGCACCGCCGGCGATCAGGAATTCCATCAGCAGGCGTACCCGCCCCGGAACGCCTTTGTGGCTCGACTTGCTGACCTTGTCATAATCGTCAAGAAAGCCGATCGCCCCGAAGCCGAGCGTCACGAAGATGCAGGCCCAGACATAGACGCTCGACAGGTCCATCCAGAGAAAGACCGAAATCGCGATCGAGGTCAGGATCATGAGGCCGCCCATGGTAGGCGTGCCGCGCTTTGCAAAATGGGTCTGCGGACCATCCTCGCGGATCGGCTGGCCCTTACCCTGCCGGACGCGCAGCCAGCCGATGAACTTGGGCCCGATCAGCAGGCCAAGGAACAGCGCCGTCGCCACCGCGGCGCCGGTGCGGAAGCTCAGATAACGGATGAGGTTGAAAGCCCCCTCAAATTCCAGCGTCGTCGCCAGCCAGTACAGCATTAACTCTCTTTCTTGCCGCCGGCCAGCGCCGCCACAAGGCGCGACAGGCCGACACTGTTCGATCCCTTGACGAGCACGGCGTCACCGGCTCGCAACTCTGATTTGAGGCGCTCGGCCGCCGCTTCGGCGTCGGCCACATGCGCGATTCCGATGCGTCCTTCAAGCCGCTCGGCCAACGGGCGCATTTCCGGGCCTACAAGTATGACCAGGTCGACCGCCGCAGCGCTGATGGGCTCGGCAAGCGCGGCATGGAAGGCGTCGCTTTCCTCGCCCAGTTCCCGCATCGCGCCCAGCACGGCCAGGTGGCGCCCCTGCTCGCGGCCAAGTTGCTTCAATGTCGCTTCCATCGAGAGCGGATTGGCATTGTAGCTTTCGTCGATCAGCAGCGCCTCTCCCTGCGGCAGGGACACCTGCACGCGCGCGCCGCGGCCGGGAAGACCCGGCAGCTCCGCGAGCGCGAGACCAGCAGCAGCAAGATCGCCCCCCACTGCCTCGACAGCCGCAAGGACAGCGAGGGCATTGGATACCCAATGCTCGCCCGGCTGCCCAATTGTGAGGCAGATCTCGGCTCGCGGGAGCTTTACCGTCACTAGCGTCCCACCGCTTGCCGCCCGGACCATGTCGACCGCGCGGACATCTGCACTCTCACCAAGGCCGAAGGTCACGGTCCGCCACGCATAGCGTTCCGCTGCCTTGCGCAAACGTCCCGCATAAGGGCTGTCATAGGGGATGATTGCAGTGCCGCCGGGTTCAAGTCCGGCGAAAATCTCCGCCTTGGCATCGGCAATGGCTTCGACCGTGTCGAAGAACGCCTTGTGCGCGGGAGCGATCGCCGTGATGATGGCGACATTGGGGCGCACCATCTTCGCAAGTTCGGTAAGCTCGCCCGCGTGGTTCATGCCCATTTCGAAAATGCCGTAGCGCGTGTCGCGCGGCATACGCGAGAGGCTCAAGGGCACGCCCACATGATTATTGTAGCTTTTGAGCGAACGATGCGCATGGCCAGGAGCGCTGCGATCGAGCGCATGGAAAAGCGCCTCCTTCGTTCCGGTCTTGCCCACCGAACCGGTGACGCCGATGATCTTTGCCTGTGTGCGGGCGCGGGAAGCGGCGCCAAGCGCATTGAGCGCAGCAGCGGTGTCGGCGACGAGCACATGGGGATGATCGACCTTGCGGGCGGTGATCGCCCCGCCAGCGCCCGAAGCAAAGGCCTGGTCGACAAAGCGGTGACCGTCCGTCGTCTCGCCGGGCAAGGCGATGAACAGATCGCCAGGACCCACCTCGCGAGAGTCGAAGGCTACGCCAGTGACCGAGAAAGTCGCTGAGGCTTGTCCACCCGTAGCGGCTGCGATTTCTGCGGAAGTCCAGAGATCAGTCACTGGCATCGCCCCCCCGTTCGGGCTGAGCTTGTCGAAGCCCTTTTCTTTTCCTCGGGAAGGAAGGAGGGCCCTTCGACAGGCTCAGGGCGAACGGCAATGGAGGTTTCGATCACATCGCTCACGCCGCACATTCCCGAGCCACAGTGACATCATCGAAGGGCAGCACGCGGTCGCCGACAATCTGCCCCTGTTCATGCCCCTTGCCAGCGAGGAGGACGATGTCGTCGGCCCCAGCCTCGGCAATAGCGGCGGCGATGGCTTCGCGGCGCCCGCCAATCTCCACCGCGCCCGGCGCAGCGGCAAGGACTGCCTTGCGGATCGCAACGGGGTCTTCGGACCGGGGATTGTCGTCCGTCACGATGACATGATCCGCGAGATCGGCCGCTACCTTACCCATTTCCGGCCGCTTGCCAGTGTCGCGGTCGCCGCCAGCGCCAAAGACAGCGATGAGGCGGCCCTTGGTGTGCGGCCGCAGGGCATGGATCGCAGCTTCCAACCCGTCAGGCGTGTGGGCATAGTCGACATAGACAGGAGCCCCCGCCCGGGTGATGGCGGCTCGCTCCAGGCGGCCGCGCACCGGCTGAACGCGGGTGAGGAAAGCAAGTATATCGTCCAGCTTGCCTCCGGTTGCCAGGACCAGACCGGCAGCGGTCAGCGCGTTCGCCGCCTGATAAGCGCCGATCAGGGGAAGCTCGACGCGGTGGGTCTTGCCCTCCGCCTCGATCATCATCACCTGACCCAGATGGGTGGGCGTGCGTGACGCCAGTTTCAGCGCATCGCCCTGCTGGCCGACGGTGAGAATCTTGAGGCCGCGTGCCGCCGCGCGGGCGATCGCCTGCTGCGAGCGCGGATCGTCGGCCCAGATGACCGCAGTGCCGCCGGGCTCCAGCACCTCGTCGAACAGCCGCATCTTGGCTTCGAAATAGCTGTCCATGTCGCCATGATAATCGAGATGGTCGCGGCTGAGGTTCGTGAAGGCCGCCGCATGAACCGGCAGGCCTTCGGTGCGATATTGGGCAAGGCCATGGCTCGACGCTTCAAAGGCCGCATGAGTTATGCCTTCGCGGCAGAGGCCCGCCATGTTGGAAAGGAACGTGACGATGTCCGGGGTCGTAAGGCCGGTCGAAACCTGGTCCACCGATGTTGTCACGCCCAGAGTTCCGATGGACGCTGCCTTTTCACCCATCATCCGCCAGATCTGGCGCGTCAGCTCGACCGTGGAGGTTTTTCCATTGGTCCCGGTGACAGCGGCAACGGTCTTGGGGAAGGGTGCGAAGAATTTAGCGGCGAGCTGCGCGAAAAGGCGGCGGGGGCGGTCATCGGCGAAATAGGCGGCCCCCTCTACGTCCAGGCCGGGGCGCGCAACGATGGCGATGGCGCCAGCGGCAATGGCGTCCGGAATGAAGTCCTCGCCGTTGAACCGGGCGCCTTCAAAGGCACCGAAAACCGTGCCCGGTGCAACCTTCCTGTGGTCGATGGCAAAGCCGGTGACGATGCTGTCCTGCGCATCGCCCGCAAGGCCGTTGGCGATTTCACCCAGGCGCATCACTCCGCTTCCTTGTCTTCCTCATGCCCGAGCAGCGGCATCAGTTCCGAAATGTCGACATCGCGATTGAGATCCGGGTAGATGCCGAGCATTGGCCCGATCCGTTCCACCACCTTCTTCGTCACCGGCGCAGCGGTCCAGGCGGCGGTTCGCAGCCCAAAGGTTTCGGCGTTGCCCTTGGGCTCATCCATCATGGTGAGGACTACATATTTCGGGTTTTCCATCGGAAAGGCAGCAGCGAAGGTGGTCACTAGTGAACTTCTTGCATATCCGCCCTGAAATGGCTTTTCAGCCGAACCCGTCTTGCCGCCGACCCGGAATCCCTTGGCATCGGCACTTCTTCCTGTACCGGCTGCCACGATCATGCGCAACAGCTGGCGCATCCGTGCGCTGGTCGCGGCAGTGAACACACGGCGTCCTTGGGGCACTTCACCGTCCTTCAGCTTCTGAAGCGTGGCAGGACGCCAGATGCCGCCATTCACCAGCGCGGCATAGGCGCTCGCCAGATGCAGCGGGGTCACTGCAATGCCGTGCCCATAGGAAACGGTCATGTTGGTCAGCCGGCCCCAGTTGGAGGGCCAGAGGGTGTTGCCCCGCTCCTTTAGCTCGATCGCGGGACGGCGATCGAACTCCAGCTTGCGGAACGCCTCCTGCATCCGCTGCGGCCCCAATTCATCGGCAATGCGGGCAGTGGCGATGTTGGAGCTGTGCACCAGCGTCTGAGGCACATTGATCCAGGCTTTCAGGGGATGGTCGTCGCGGATGCGGAAACCGCCGACCTGCAATGGCTGGGTCGCGTCATAGCGCTTGCTCATCGATGTCACGACGCCCGCATCCATGGCGGCGGCGATGGAAATGGGCTTGAAGGTGGACCCCAATTCATAGACGGCCTGGGTAACGCCATTGCGGCGGGCTTCCATGCTGCCCCCGGAAAGCTTGTTGGGATTGAACACCGGAAGGGAGGCCATGGCCAGGATTTCGCCCGTATTGGCGTCCAGCACCAATCCGGTGGCACCGATCGCCTTATGCGCGATCATTCCGGCATAAAGCTCGCTTTCCATGGCGCCCTGCACGCGGCTGTCGATCGACAGCACAAGCGGGGAGCCCTTCAGCTTCTCGTCAGTAAGCCGTTCGTCGAAGGCCCGTTCCACGCCCATCGCGCCATAGCCGTCCAGGTCGACAAAGCCGAGTACGTGCGCGCCCAGCGTCCGCTGCGGATAGAGGCGTTCCTTCTCGCGCGGGAATTCGATGGCGATTTCGCCAAGCGCATTCACCGCAGCCACTTCTTCGGGAAGGGCGCGGCGGCGCAAATAGGTGAAGCGCACATCCCGTGTGAGCTTCTTGTAGAAACTCGCAACTGGCTCGTCCGGGAAGATATCATGCAGGTGACGGGCAATCTCCATGGGATCGCCGAGCAACTCCCTCGGACGCACGCCAATGGAGTAGGCATCCATCGTGCGGGCCAGCGGAACGCCATTGCGGTCGACGATGTCGGCCCGCGCCGGGATCAGGCTGCCTGGTCCCCGCGCACCATGGGTCCCGTCGGCGAACAGCCCCAACCAAAGCAGCCGCACGCCAATAAGCATCACGCCCGCCGTGAAGAGCAGCAGGAGGAGCATCAGGCGATGATGTGCGACTTCCGTCAGTTGGTAGCGCTGGCTGGCCGTCCTGACTCGTTCAGGCCGGGCGACGAGCGTCGTCATCAGCGCATCGCCCTCCCCTTCTCCCGCGCGGCAAGCCGCGCAAGATCGCCGAGAGTATGGTCATCGAGCAGCGTTTGTTCAAGCATCGCCACCCGCTCCAGCCGCCGTGCATCCGCCGCCGATTTGGCAGCAGGTTTGGGCGCAGGCGCGGCTTCTGCAGTGCGGACGGCCGCCTTTTGCGCTTTTTCCGGCGCTTCTGCCTTGACCGTTGCCGCGGCCCGCGGCTGCGGCCTGGCAGGCACGGCATCGGTTTGCACTTCAGGCTTGGCGGCAACTGCCGTGGCTACGGCCGAGGGAAGGTCCGCCGGACCTTCGACCATGGCGGTCATCACCGGACTCGCTACATAGGCGGGCCCGTTTGGCGTTATACCCTCAAGGCTCGCAAGCGCTCGTTCGCCGTCCAGATATTGAGCGGCGGTGGGCGTCGAGAAACGGAAATTCTCACTGTTCCAGCGTTCAAGCTGCCGCATGCTGGCGCGGGCGCCGAATTCGGTTTCCAGATACCGGATTTCACGCTTGGCAGACAATATCTGCCTTTCCACCCGCGCCAGCTCGGTCCGCTCCGATGCGACCCGGAGGGATACGAGATAGACGGCTATGGCCCCCAGCGTCACCAGCAGGAGCCAGAAAATACTTTGCAGACGCTTGACCGCGATCATTGTCCTGCCCCCCAAGACTTGGCTGATGTGCGCACCGCGCTCCGCAAGGTCGCGGAACGGGCGCGTGGATTGGCTGCGATTTCGCGCTCGCTCGCCCGCACGGCCTTGGCGGGCTTTTGAAAAGTGGGGGCTGGCAAATCGTCATTAAGAGGACGATGACGAGATCCAGCCCCCTCCCCGCCGCTACGGCTACGCAGGAAGCGCTTTACAATTCGATCTTCCAGGCTGTGGAAGGTGACGACGGCAAGCCGGCCGCCCGGCTGCAATATGGCCTCCGCCGCCTCAAGCCCCCGCTCCAATTCCTCAAGTTCGCGGTTGAGATGGATGCGGATCGCCTGGAATGTACGGGTTGCCGGATCCCTCTTGTCACCCGCGCGATAGCCGACAGCCTTGCGCACCACGGCTGCCAGTTCCCCGGTGCGTGTGAGAGGACGGGCCTCGACTATCGCGCGAGCGATCCGGCGGGAACGGTGTTCTTCCCCATAATGATAGATGACGTCAGCGATCTCCTGCTCCGGCGCGCTGTTGAGGAAATCGGCGGCGCTGGTCCCAGACTGACTCATCCGCATGTCGAGCGGTCCGTCAGCCTGGAAGGAAAAGCCCCGGTCGGGCCGGTCGAGCTGCATCGAAGAGACGCCGATATCAAGCGTCACGCCAGCAACCTGCGACACGCCGCGTTCGACAAGCAGATGCTCCATTTCGGAAAAACGGCCCTCGACGAGGGTGAGCGCGCCGCCCTTTGCGGCAACGACTTGCTGACCTTCGCGAATCGCATCAGGGTCGCGATCAAAGGCAACAACCTTGGCGCCCTTGCCAATCATCGCCGAACTGTACCCGCCAGCTCCAAAGGTTCCGTCGACATGGGTTTCGCCAGGTGCAATGGCGAGCGCCGAGAGCACTTCATCAAGGAGCACTGGGACATGGGGCGCGGCAGCGGTCATTTCGCGCCTCCCCGCTTCGGATTCTTCGGGTTCTTTTCCCAGTCCTCAAGAGCGAATTCTGCGGCAGCCTTCAGCATGTCATAAACGCCGTCAGTGTCGATAAGGACGAGGGGGTTCCACAGCTCGAAATAATCGCCCGAGCCATTGATGAAGACGATGTCGTCAATATCGCAGAGTTTCTTCAGGAAGGGCGAAATGAAGAAACGGCCGCCATCATCGAAGGGCACGTCCTCCAGCAGGCCGAATTTCCGCTGCATGGCCGCAGCGCGGCTATAGGACTCGCCTCGGGTCAGGGCGAGCTGTTCTTCGCGGTCGATATTGGCGCGGAGCATCTGCTGATAGCTGTGGCCGAAGCCTATGATGCAGCGGAATTCCTCATGTTTGGTGAGGCACAGGCGATTCTGGCCGCCGCTCGAAGCCTGGACGATATGGCGCATGGCGGCGGGGATCGAGAAGCGACCCTTGCCGTCCATCGCGGTGAATGCGGGACCGGAATATAGTCCGAACTCCGACACTTGCTTCGCCCAACCCCTTGCCTGCCGAGGCCAGACTCGTCCGTGCCGGAAAGCAGCCCCATTGCCGCCTTCCGGGAGCGAAAAAATCACTACGACGTGTCTGACCCGATACCCGCCAGTGTATCAGGGGAGTCGATGGGAATAAAGGGGATAATTTGGGACAGCCTGGGAAATAGCAGTAAAACTACGGAATCCCGATGGTCTCAGAGAGATGTGGTTCGAGTGCGATGTTCATCATGTTCCGACTATGTTCTCGAAAAGTCCATAAATCAACGGTCAAGACTCAGGAACAGCCGGCTTTTCCCATGAATTCCCAGGCGGACCTCGCTTGCCGGTCCGCAGGAAAACAGCAGCGAGGAAAAGGAGCAGCAGAGCAGCGGCAAGACCCGCCCCAATCGCTCCGCCGGAAGGGATCCAGCCCGTCCGAGGTGCCAGATGCGCTTCGGAGATGTTCAGCCATTGCAGGACAAGCTGCATATTATCGGCCGTTCGATTGGCGTCCCGCACCTCTGTCCCATCTCCTCCCATCCAGAGAGCGGGATTGAGCAGGTCTGCGTCAGCAACGAGCAGCGCGTCACCTCGGCCGACGCGGCAATGCGCCAGGAAGCCGCCTTCTCTCGCCGAACATTGAGGGCCGGTGACAACGAAGCGGCTTGCCCCGGCTGTGGCAAGAAGGCGCCTCTTGGCATCTACCTTGTGCACCAGTTTGCTGTTGGCCGGTTCCAGCTTCAGTCCCCAATGCAAAAGGAGCGGATCGAGGAGACTGGTAATGGGCCGTCGAGGATCGCCGAGCGGGTGGTGGCTGGGCCAGACGAGCAGCGGATCAGCCAGGATCAGTGCCCGCCCCCCGGCCTGGACCCATTGGTCCAGATCGGCAAGCTCGCTTGGGCTGAGCCCGCGGGGGTGAGCCAGCAGCAACCGGCTTTCTCCGCTGAGCGACGCAGTGGACAGGAAATCCACATAATGGAGCGTGAAATGGCGGGAAAGCTCTGCCGATACCGGATCGGCATGTTCCTTCTCGTTCAGGATTTCCGCGATTTCCCTCCCTCTTATCGGACCGATTGGAAGCGAGGTCATTACCGCCAGGCGTTCCTTGCCAGGGGTGGGATGCGCCTCCAGCATCCAGAGATAAGAGCGCGCGGGGAGCAGCAGTCCTGCAAGAATTGCTCCGGCCAATATCAGGCCACCGGCTCGCGGGATGCGGAAGAGCAGGTCCATGATGGCGAGAAGCAGGAAATTGATCAGGCCGAGCAGCAAGCCATGGCTCCAGGACCAATGTCGCCCCGCCACCCCGCAAAAGACCAGGACTGCGGCGCACGACAGCGCCGCCGCCACGCCATAGCCGGTCCAACGCTGGCGGCGCTCTTGACGGCGGAGAAGAAAAGACAGCCCGGCTGCGGAATAGAGGCTGCCGGAGAGCCAGCGAAGCGGCTCCGCCTGACCGGTGGAAAGGACTCCGCCAAGAGGGAGGCCGACAAGGAGAAAAAACAGCCCGAACGCCGCCATCGCCGCGGAAGCGGAGATCCATCTCCCGACATCGAACCAGGCGGATGGCTGAAAAGGTGGATCCCCGCCTTCGCGGGGGTGACGAATGAATGAGCGTGCTGGTCCCGGCAACCTTACCGCCCGGGTTCCTGATCCATCCGATTCCTGATCGCGGGATTGGGCTGAAGGTCGGGAACCACCTGAGTGGTGCCGTCCCCATTGCCGGGCGACGCTGGCGTCACGCCCAGTTCGGCAAGCGGTTCCGACCGCTGCTCGGCATCAGGCGCCATGGCGTTGCTGCTGGGCGCTGCCAGCATGGGCGGTGATCCATCGACCGCGGCCGCCTTTTCATCCACCGCTGCCTTTTCGATGACGATATTGGCGAGGCCTACAAGCAGCACTACTCCCGCCAGACCGGTCAGGCCGATCTGAATCCGCTGCATCATATCCTTGCTGCGACTATCCGACATTTAGGCCGTAAACTCCTGAACGGCACATTCGAGGCACACCCAAGGGTCGCCTCAGCCATTCTTCTCCAGCCAGGGGAAGACCGTCAACCCCTTCTGTTGCAGCCACTCCCTATTATAGAGCGTCGACAAATAACGGAAACCCGTATCGGCCAGGATCGTGACGATCCGCTTGCCCGGACCCAATTGTTTCGCCAGCGCTACAGCACCTGCCACATTGATGCCGGAGGAAAGGCCAAGGCACAGCCCCTCATCGGCGAGGAGATTGCGGACCTGCTCCAGCCCGTCCTCGTCCGAAATACGGAATTGCGTGTCGATCGGCGCGCCTTCCAGATTGGCGGTAATGCGCCCCTGTCCGATGCCTTCGGCGACCGAGCTGCCTTCGGCCTTCAGCTCGCCATGCGCATAATAATTGTAAAGCGCCGCGCCATGAGGATCGCTGAGTGCGATGGTGACATTTTCATCCTTGGCCTTGAGACCGAGGCCAACGCCCGCAATTGTGCCCCCCGTGCCCGCAGCACAGGTAAAGCCGTCAATGCGTCCGTCCATCTGTGCCCAGATTTCCTCCGCCGTTCCGCAGATATGCGCCTTGCGGTTGGCGATATTGTCGAACTGGTTGGCCCAGATCGCGTTTTCCGTCTCTTCCGCGATGCGGCGGCTGGTGTGGACGAAATGGCCGGGATTGGAATAAGGCGCGGCCGGAACGGTCACCAGTTCGGCGCCGAGCGCTCGCAAGGTATCCATTTTCTCGCGGCTCTGCGTCTCCGGCATCACGATGATGGTGCGATAGCCCTTTGCATTGGCGACCAGCGCCAGCCCAATTCCCGTATTGCCGGCCGTACCCTCCACGATCACGCCACCGGGCTTTAGCTGGCCCTTCTCCTCCGCATCATTGACGATGTAGAGCGCTGCCCGGTCCTTCACCGAAGCGCCGGGATTGGCGAATTCGCATTTCCCGAAAATGTCGCAGCCAGTAGCCTCAGAGGGCCCTTTGAGACGCACGAGCGGCGTGTTGCCAATGAGCGCCAGCGTGTCCTTGTAAACTGTCATTCCGCCTCTCTAGCGGGAGAGGACGCTGGACGGCAAGCAAAGGAATAGAGTTAAGGCAAAAGCTGCACTTCACAGCCTTTACTGCCTGACGCAAAAGGAAAGCCGTCGTCCCTGCGAAGGTGTTGTGTTCCGAGAGGTTGGCGAGAGGGAAGTGGTGTAGAACGTGGCCCTAAATCCGTCCTTCAAGGGCATTTTCCAATGCCCGCTGTAGCTGCCGCCCGAAAATCGGTTTGAAAAGAACCGATGCCGGATGATCCTGGTTGATCCGTTCCATCGTTGACGGCTCACGCGAACCGGTGACGAAAATCACCTTCGATCCTACCTTCTCGTGAATCGCCAGCGCCGCGTCCACGCCGTCTTCCTCGCCAGAAAGCCGCATGTCCATAAGGACGATGTCGGGCCGGTGCGCCTCGGCCAGCGCAACCGCCGCCTTGGCCGTGGCGGCTATGCCGCAAACCGACAGGCCAAGATCCTCGAGCTGCAGCCGCAGCCCTTCGGCGATCAGATATTCGTCATCGACGACAAGCGCGCTGGTCGGGCCGGTCATAGGCCCTCCGGAGCGGGAAGCACAACTTCCGTTACCATTCCGCCATCCCTCCTATATTCCATCTTGCCGTTGAGCTGTGTGACCAGCCCCGTAACGATCTTGGTCCCAAGACCCGTCTTGTAGAGTGTCTTACCGTTAAGCCTCTCTGCAGCCTGGCCGTCATCGGCGACCGTCAGCACCACTGCTTTTCCCGGCTCCTCGAGCGCCAGCCTTACGCTGACCTTGCCCCTGCCGTCCGGGAAAGCATGTTTGAGGGAATTTGTCACAAGCTCCGTAACCAGAAGCCCAAGGGGTATGGCAAAATCCAGGTTAACGCTCAGCGGACAGGCATCCACCGAAAGCTCGATATCCCCTTCGGCCCCTCCTTCGACGATATGGGCCGAAAGTTCCTGAAGAAAGGGTGCGATATCGAAGGTCTGCAGATCATGAGAGGTCATGAGCTGCTGATGGACCAGGCCCAGCGCATAAATGCGGCTTCGGAGCGCCTGAAGAGAGTCCCGGGCGGCGGCATCCTCAAGCTGCCGTGTCTGCATCATTACAAGGCCGTCGACGACCTGCAGATTGTTCTTCACCCGGTGATAAACTTCCCGGAGCAGCAGGTCGCGCTGCTTCAGCGCGGTTGTGCGCTCCTCGACCATCATTTCAAGATCGGCCTTCGCCACGCGAAGCTCGGCCAGCGTATCGATCAGCCGGTCGTTGGCCGCGCTGAGATCGGCGGTGCGGTCGGCCACGCGCTTTTCGAGTTCCGCATTGGCAAGGCGGACCTTCTCCTCGCTTTCACGGAGCAGCCGCTCAGTATGCTCCTGCTCATCCACCCGGGCGGACAGCTCCCCGTTGAGGCGCCCAAGCTGTGCCGGCGACGGCAGCGCCACCAGCTTGGGCACCAGCGGCCAGAGCAGGATCGCCGTGCCGACCGAAAGCAGCGCAGTGACCAGCTTTACCACTCCCTCCACCCCATAGGCCGGAACCCAGAGCGTCAGGATCGTCATGAAATGCGTCATCCCGCAGGCAAGGATGAAGCCAACGAACAGAAAGAAAACCCAGCGATATTCCAGGTCCCGCCGCTGACGCACGAACCAGAAAAGCGCCAGCGGGATCGAAAAATAAGCAAGGCCGATAATCGCATCGGAAACGGCGTGAAGCCAGATGAGGCCGGGGGTCCAAAGCAGGCAAAAGCCGTGCGGCGTCAATCCGGAGGGATTGAAGAGCCAGTTCCAGATCGTCATGGCCACCCCTTTCGCACAAGCCCGGATCGGTTAGCGGCTGTTGCCGACAGATCTATCGAGCGTCAGACCGAGATCCCAACCCCACCGAACCCGAAGGAAGCTGACATGCAGCCCCAGCAGCGTCAAGCGAATGGCTCCCGCCTGGAGCAAACTCTACCGCCCCCGGCGTCCCGGACCTCGTTGAACTCAAAATATTTTTACCGCTGCATTTTTTTCGGGAACCAATGTCGGCGGCCCTCGTTTGGCACCTCGGATAGTAAATCTTTTGCCCCCCGCTCTTGCTATCCAACAACATGGGCCCGGAACGCTTTCTCCCCCCCCCCGACGGCGTTCCGGGCTCCAACTGTATTTGGGGCAGGTGATCGCTGAAAATTTGCTAATTGTGATCAGCAAAAAGCCGACGAGAAATTCTCGCCGGCTTTTCAAACCCTATCAAACGGCAATCAGAATTTCATCGACGCTCCAAGCGAGAAGCTCGTTCCAATGTCATAGACATTGTTGAGCACGACAATCTCACCCTTTTGGAACTCCTTGAAGCCGCGCCCCGTGATATTGCGTACTTCGGCCTTGATTTCCAGTTCCTTTCCGAACAGTTCGATGCCTTCCCGCGCCACGAAATCCAACCGGACGCCAGGGCTTTCGACGATGTCCGGCTGTTTCACGCCGCCCGTGATGGGACCGCGGTTAGTGACGCGATCGCTGGCATAGGTCAGCAGCAGCGTCTGCTGCGACAGACGGTCGGTATCCTCAAGGCCGATCTGCAGGTTGGCGAGATGCTTCGACTGGCCGGTCAGAGCCGAACCATCGACGAAGATCTCGCTGGCCGGCCGGAAGCCGCGATTATCGTTCAAGATGGTCTGATCGCCGTCCTTCACCTTTATCTCGGATTTGCTGTAGGTGTAGTTGGCTATGGCCACCAGCCTGCGCGAAACGAAGAACGGGGCTGTTGAGAAAGAGTCGAGCGGGAAATATTTGACCAGCTCGATTTCACCGCCATAAAGCTGCGCTTCGGGCGCGTTGGCGAAGGTGGTCTGAAGCGTGAACCCGCCAGCGATGGTGGCTACAGATTCAATCGGCTTATCGATTTTCTTGTAAAAGCCAGCCACCGACACACGCTCGCCGCTGCCGAAATAATATTCGTAGCGCGCTTCGGCGTTGTACAATTCACTGTCGACGAGGAATGGATTGCCGATAAACTGGCGATCGGACTCTGTATCAAGATAGAGCTGCGCCGCCAGCTCGCGGAACTGCGGGCGGGCAATTGTCTTTGACGCGTTCAGGCGAAGTTGCATGTCGTCTGCGAAGTTCCAGGTCACCGTTGCAGCAGGCAACCAGTAGTCATTTTTGAGCGCTGGCGTCTGCTGAACCGTGCCGGAGTTGAAAAGGTCGGCCAGCGTGACCGACTGCGTCGCCTTTTCATAGCGCACGCCCAGGTCGAGCTTCACGAGCGGCACAACCTCTGCCTCTACCTTGGCATAGCCAGCGTGGACCTCCAGATCGGCGTTATAGGCGGCCGCACCGGCCAAGCCCGACGTTTCGACCAGACGGATGTCATAGGTATAGATGTTGAAGTCCGACACTAGAAAGTCCGGCCGCTGTTGAGCAATGGCCGTATTCAGTGTGTTGGCTGGACGAAAGGCAAAGTCCCGGCGGAAGGCGCTTCGGCCGGTGTCCATATAGGCATAGCCAGCAGAAAGCGTGATCGGCCGACTGGTCGGCAGTTTGTAGGAGAGGTCCGCTGCGCCGCTCCACACATCTTCGCTAAGGTCGCTGAAGGATATGGTGCCCGATTGGCCAGTGGCGGTCAGGTTGTTCACATAGCGGTCCAAGTCGCCGTCGTATGCATAGCTGAAATTGCGTTCATAAGGCGCCTCCCGCTGCGAATTGGCATAGCCGCCGCGCAGGTCAACCGACAGATCATCAAATTCGAATTCACCAACCAGTTGGGTGTTGATTAGCTGCCGCTCGAACCAAGCCGTGCCTTGGCGGATGAGCTGAGGCGGCAGGCTTGGATCAGGATCACCAACGGACAGACTGAAACCGGACGACAGCTTCGTCTGCTTCAACGTGTCGCGTATATAGAGCGACGTCCAGCGGATCTTGTGATCGCCGAACTCAGCGCCAAGACCAAGGAGACCATTGACGACGATCCGGTTTTCCGTACGGACGGAGCGGAAATCGCTGGCAACTGTATTAGTGGCACCCGTTTGCTGAATTGCATCACGGGTGCGCCAGTCATTCTTGTATCCGAAAGACGCAATCACCCCAAAGCGTGCGTCGCCCGCGTCAAAACTGGTGCCGCCAGTGACCTCTGCGCTGAAATTGGCCGGAATACCCTTATTTCGCTGTACCACCGTGGTAGGGGCATTGACTAAGCTGGCCGCGAAGTCGCGCAGATTTTGCGGACTGAAGGTCGTGTTTTCCGAAATGGTCGCGCCCGCCTTCATGGCATCGCGAAGTCCCTGCGGTATGTCACGCGTACCGTCATCAAAGCCGCTCCAGTCGCTGTCGCTGCCATAATGAGTGTAGCCCAGCTGATCCGTGGTCTCAGTGTCGCCACTGATGCTCCCGCCCACTGTTAGGAACGTTTCTTCAGGCAGAGCGGCTGTAGTGAGGTTGATCACGCCGCCACCAAATTCCCCAGGGTAATTGACGGAATAGCTCTTCTGAACCAGCGTGCTGGCAAGAACATTCGTCGGAAAGATGTCGAGGGGAACGACGCGCCGCAACGGCTCAGGCGACGGCAATGGCGAACCGTTGAGCAGGGCCAGCGAATAGCGATCGCCCAGGCCACGCACATAGACATAACCGTTTCCGACCACTGAAAGGCCAGTAACACGCTGCAATGCGCCAGCAATATCGCCTTCGCCCGTCCGCGCGATATCCTCGGCCGAAAGAACAGAGATCACCTGCGAAGTCGCGCGGACTGGATTTGGAATATAACGGCCCCGGACAATGATTTCATTGGCCTCACCGGAAGCGCCAGGCGCAGAAATCTCAACGTCCTGCCCAGAGGCATCTGCCCCTGCCTGGTCGCTCTGGGCAGCCTGGGTCTGAGGCGTAGATGCATCGGCGGCTTGGGCAAGTACGGCCGGCGCGTAAAAGGCCGTCGTCAACAGAAGCAGTTTACCCAGAGAGGTCGGGTTAATCATTGTATGTCCTCGACTTTCAAGATGGCAAGAAGGGCGGCAGCCGTTAAGCCGCCGCCCCGCCAGTAAGAGCGGCGCTTATTCGGGAAGCGCGGTGCAGCTCTTGCCGCTGCCAAAATTGGCGTAGGCGGAATCGCAGGTCCAACCCTGATACCAGGTGTCGTTCGCATCCTTGACCGCGCCGATATAGGTCGTCTGGGTGAAGAAGCTGCTGAGCGATGCGAGGTTGGAAGCGGGGGTCACAGCGGTTTCGTTGGCGCCGTTGATGAATACGCCCGAAAGGCTGTGCGTAAAGTTAGCGTTATTGTTGCTGTTACCAGCAGCATTGAACGCCTGATCTTCGAAGGTGTCGGCATCGGTATTGAAAGCCGTCGGGCAGGAGAAGACAACGGATTGGAAGACCGGCAACCCGGCTTCATCAGGCGGCGTATCGTCGTTCGGATTGTTGGGAGTACCATTGTCTCCACCCTTCGCCTGCACCGTCTCCGCATCGTCAACATCCAGACAGGCGGTGGGTCCGACCACCACGCCATTCAACAGCGAATAATCGGTGCCGCCACGCAACAGGATGGCGCTGCGGCCGGTCCGTTTCTGAACAAAGGTGAAATTGGCGAGACGGGTGTTCTGACGCGGGAAGGCGTCGAGCAGGCCGTCATCTGTCGAATCCGCTTCGATCATTGTATCACCGCTGGCACCCGCCGATTGATCGCGCTGAATGCCGATCAGGAACTGAATGAAGCCCTTATATCCGACGTCCGTATCGAGCGTGTCATCGTCAGCACCGGTGATCACCAGATTACGCATGTTCTGGCGGCCGCCGAAAATCTCGATGCCATCGTCGCCGCTGTTGTGGATCTGGATGAACTGGAATGTCGTGCCAGAACCCACGCCACCGGTGGTCAAGCCCTGAAGCTCATTGCCTTCGACCAGCGAAAAACCGGTGTAGCGAATCTGAACGTAGCGCAGTACGCCGCTGTTATCGCTGGCCACATTGCCACCGTAAAAAGCGTTCGCACCGGGTCCTTCGACCAGACGCTGACAATTCGCGGCGCCGCCCGTTGCTCCGCCGTCGCAATTGCTGATCGGGGCGCGGCCGAGCAGAACAATGCCGCCCCACTGGTTGGAACTGCCGTCGGTGGCCTCTCCCAGAACGTTCTGGCGGGAAGTAAACACGATGGGCGCGGTCGCCGTGCCCTCGGCCCGAATTTGCGAGCCGCGATTGACGACCAGGAAGGTGGGCTGCGAATTGGCGAACACCACTACGCCTGGATCGACGGTCAGAGTGACGCTGGTGCCGCCCGCGGCGGCACCGTCGCCACCTACGTCCACGCCCACATTGGTGCGGCCGTCCATCGAGTAGATGACTCCCGCCACCTTGCTGAGCGTGAGGTTGGAGGTGATGTTGGCGGGCAACTGGCAGTTGCGCAGATTGTTGATCACGCCGGCATTCGTGAAGCCCGTCGGGCAGTCAGCGGCCGGTCCCGTTGGAGTAGGCGTTGGCGTAGGAGTGGGGGTCGGAGTGGGCGTGGGCGACGGCAGCACGATTGTGCCTTCACCCGGCGATGCGACGTCGTCGGCGCCGCAGGCGCTGAGCATTGCGCACGCGCAGCCAGCCATCAGAATGGACTTAATTTTGGAAATCTGTGCCATAATTTCTCCGCCCCGGCTTACCGGTCATTTTTTGAAACCAGGCCGTTGCGGAAAGCGAATCGATGGCGCCCCCCGTAACGCCTCGAGCGGCGCACTAGGTGCGGTACGTGACAGTGGAGTTTTAGTTGGAAGACGGTTAGAAGAATCTTTTATGACTAAGATGTTACAATAAAGAAAGAGGGCGGCCAAAACAGCCGCCCCACTCACTTTCCCAGGGTCGGTTACCGTCCTTACTTTACAGCATAGTCGCTGCGCAGATTGGCCAGCGCGAGCTTCGCGGCTTCCCGGCTAGAGATGACGCGGCCGTCAGCCAGAACCAGATCAAACTGCTTCTTGCTCTTCATCGCTGCGGTATAGGCCTTCAACGCCTCCTCATAACGTCCGGTCTTTGCATAGACCTGTCCCAAATTGATAAGCCGCGCAGGATCATCCGCCGCAACGCCATCCCGTTCTTGAAGCTGCCGCTCCGCTCGCTGATAATCGCCGCTGGTCAGCGCCGTATAACCAAGAGCGCCTTGCTTATATCCGATCTCCGACTGAGGTTTAGCCATGGCCGAGGCTGACATTCCGGCGAATCCGGCAAGCGCGGCAATGCAGATAACCAGCTTTGAGTAAGCCATCATCCTCTCCAATAAAATCTTTCTAATATAGATGTTACTATTTCACTTTTATGACAACACTGCAATATGAATTCGCGGTGGCTAAGGGGAAATCAAAAGCTGAAGCAAAATCAGCTAGTTGGGGCAGGGATTTTGCCTATGCGGAAAAGGAGTTTGGGTGATCCCGGAACACAAGGAAACTATGGGGAGGATCGTTCCAGCTTTGCTCGTTCCGATGCCGTCCAGTCGCGCCCTTGAATGCACCAGAAAGCAGGGTCAATTTAGGCCGGAACGAGTCCAGCCAGAATCCGCGATCAATCCCGCCCTTGAAGCGCCGCCACCATGCCCCGATCTTCCGGGGGAATCAGTCCTTCCAGCACCCGCCAGAAGCCCGTGACCGACCCCTGCCCCGCCTGCGCATAAGCGGCGGAGACTTTTGCGCGCAGTTCGCGGAACAGCGCCGCTTCGAGCTTTGCGCCCTCGGGCGTAAGCCGCAGGAGCTTTTGCCGCCGGTCCTTCGCACCAGTGCTCGTCTCTATATAACCGCGCTCCAAGAGATCGTTGAGGACCCGCCCCAATGACTGCTTGGTGATCGCCAGCAGCTTCAAAAGCTCGCTCACCGTCAGCCCGGGCTGGCGCGAAATGAAGTAGAGCGCACGGTGGTGCGCCCGTCCAAGACCCTGCTTCGCCAGCATCTGGTCAATTGCCCGCGTCATGTTCGAATAGCCGAAATAGAGCAGTTCGACGCCGCGCCTGATTTCGTCCTCCCGCAGGAACAGCGGAGACGCATTGGGAATTTGGACAGTCATCTTGACCTATCTTGGCGCAAGTCATAAAGGATGGCAAGTTTAATGCGCGCACCGTCGTTCCGGTGTAACAATATAATTGGAATTTGTCTGATGGCCCATGACGAACGCCCCTATCATGATCGTGACGGCTGGATCTGGTTCGACGGAAAACTGGTCCCCTGGCGCGAAGCAAATGTGCACATTCTGACCCACGCGATGCACTATGCGTCCAGCGTGTTCGAGGGGCAGAGAGCCTATGGCGGCAAGATTTTCGAACTCACCAAGCATAGCGAGCGCCTTCACAACAGCGCGCGGCTTCTGGGCTTCGAAATCCCCTATTCGGTTGCCGAGATCGATGCCGCCTGCATGGAAGTGATGAAGGCCAATAGTCTTACCGACTGCTATGTCCGCCCGGTTGCCTGGCGCGGCCCTGAGCAAATGGGAGTCGCGGCGCAGCGGACAAGAATCCATGTGGCTGTCGCCTGCTGGGAATGGGGTGCCTATTTTGGCGACGCCACCAAGGGTATCCGGCTGGACATCGCGCCCTGGCGCCGCCCAGCCCCCTATACTGCCCCGACTCAGGCGAAGGCTGCAGGTCTTTACATGATCTGCACCATGTCGAAGCACCACGCCGCCGATCGCGGCTTCGACGACGCGCTGATGTTCGACTGGCGGGGCCAGGTCGCCGAGGCAACCGGCGCCAACGCCTTCTTCATTCGCGACGGGAAGATTTATACCCCGACCCCAGACTGCTTCCTTAACGGCATCACGCGGCAGACGGTGATCGAGCTTGCCCGCAAGCGCGGAATCGAAGTGGAAGAGCGGGTGATCTGGCCGGATGAGCTGGAAAGCTTCGAGCAGTTCTTCCTGACGGGAAGCGCCGCAGAGGTCACGCCGGTGCAATCGGCTGGCCCCTGGAATTTTGAAGTCGGCGCGCTCACCCTGCAGTTGCAGCGGGACTATAGCGACCTGGTGAACGGCCGGCAGGCCTGAAAACAACGGGCGGGGAAGGGATTGAGAAAAAATCCCTTCCCCGCCGCCGCGTCCTGAGTATAAGGGCGCCTCTCCGGCGGGCCAGTCCCGCCCTCGGCCATATTGGGGCGTAGCCAAGCGGTAAGGCAGCGGTTTTTGGTACCGCCATGCGGAGGTTCGAATCCTCCCGCCCCAGCCAAAATTTCGGCATTATGTAGCAATTGCAGGCCGCTTCAGGCAACGAGCGCTTCTAGGCCGCCGATGGCCGACAGCGCGGTGCCAGGTTCGGCCCTGGTGGGATCGTCAGCTCGAACTTTGGTCGAGATGTTCCTCGTCGCCATCGCGACGAGAAGCTACGCTCATGATCTGGTTTCCTCGGGCGCGATCCAGTCCGCGATGTCGGGTGCCTGCCCGATCAATGCAAGACCATGCGCGATCGAAATCAGTTCCTCGCCGCCGGCGAGCCGGCTCTCGCCGAAACGCTCGGCGAACAGCCGGCGTACCGCTGGGATCAGCGAGGAGCCGCCGGTCAGGAAGACATGGTCGATGTCGATGGGGGCGATCCCCGCGATGGCGAGCGCACCTTCGACCGTTTCGGCGATGCGGGCGAGGTCCGGCGCGATCCAGCGCTCGAAATCGGTGCGGGTGACCTCGGCGGTAATCGTCAGATCGGGGCTTTCGAAATGGAACATGCCATGTTCCTCGGTCGACAGCGCGCGTTTCAGCCGGCCCACTGCTTCGTAGAGTCCGTGGCCGAGTTCGTGTTTCACCGCTGCGATCATGCGCCCAATCGCTGCCGGATCGATGGCCGCGCGCTGCAGCCGCGCCAGTTCCTCGAGCGTTCTGCGGTTGCGCATCAGCGCAAGCCTCGACCAGTCACCGAAATCGGCGAAATAGCCGGCGGGGATCTCCAGCACCTTGTCGAAGGAGCGATAGCTGCCGCCCTTGCCGAGCAGCGGCAGAACGAGATGATCCATGATTCGATAGTCGAAGCGGTCGCCGGCAATGCCAATGCCCGCCGAGCCCAGCGGCACGCAGCGCCGCGCCGCGCCGGGTGCCTCGACGCGAACGATCGAGAAGTCGCTGGTGCCGCCTCCGAAGTCCGCCACCAGCAATGTCGCCGGTTGGCTCAGCCGCGACGCGAAGCTGTAAGCCGCCCCGAGTGGTTCGTAAACGTAATGGACCGGACGGCCGAGGGCTTCGAACATGGCGTCGTAGCGCACCCGCGCCAGCGCTGGATCGGGCCGCGCGCCGACGTAACGCACCGGTCGGCCGACGACGATGCATTCTGGTAGATCGGCGAGTGCATCGCCGGCATGGGCAAGCAGGTGGTGCAGGAAGATCTGCCCCAGTTTCTCGAAGCGCAGCCGCTTCTCGAACAGGCTGGCATGCTCGAACGCGGGATTGGCCGCGACGGACTTGAAGGATTGCAGGAAGCGCGAACCCTGCGGAAATTCCAGGAACTCTGCGATGGCCCAGGGCCCCGCCTCGTGCGCGAGCCCGCCGCGCATCTCCTCATCCTGCCAGAAGCACAGCGCCGAGCGGAACACCCTTGCCGGGCCGCCGGGCGCAGCGAAGCTGACGAGATCGGCCTCGCGCTTGCCGTCTGCCCGCGCGACCACCGAATTGGTGGTGCCGAAGTCGATGCCAATGGCCCTGTAAGTGGCTTTGCCGTGGGGCATTAGGGATCCTTTTCCAGCTTTGGGCGGCCGGCGGCTATGGCAGTGTTGCGCACACTGCGCAATCGCACCATCGGGGATATTTCGCCGGGGAGGCATCCAATGCGGCCAAGCGGGTCTCCCTATCCTGGATCAGCCGCACACGACCGGCGCTGGCCGGGCCCACGGCTCGCCTTTGACAGGTGACGTAAGATAGATCAGATGCGCACCAGCGGATTGACTATCTGAAAAGGGGTGAGCTTCCATGACCAACTGGTGGTATCTGACCTTCGCCATCATCGCAGAGGTCATTGCCACATCCGCCCTGAAAAGCAGTGAAGGCTTCAGCCGTCCGCTGCCTTCGCTTGTGGTGATTGCCGGCTATGGATGCGCCTTTTACCTGCTCTCGCTCGCCTTGCGCACGATTCCGGTCGCCCTGGCCTATGCCGTGTGGTCCGGCATCGGCATAATGGTCATCACCGTGATCGGCTGGTTTGTCTTCAGGCAGTCGCTTGGCCTGGTGCAGTTCACCGGCGTTGGGCTTATCATGCTCGGAACCGCGCTGATACGGTTCTCAAGCTGAGGTCTTTTGGCAAGTTCTGGTCCGCCGGGGCGTATCAGTGCACCGGAAGACCCTCCCTGTGTTCGCTCGGCAGGCGGCCGGTCATACGCCGGTAGAAGCGGGTGAAATAAGAAGGGTCGGCAAAGCCGAGCTCCTCTGCAATCTCGGCGATTGTCGCTGATCCATAGATCAGCATCCGCTGCGCCTCCAGCAACAGGCGGCGATGAAGATATTGTTTGGGCGCGCAGCCAAAGCGAGCGCGGCACATCCGGGTCAATGTCTTTTCGGTAAGGCCCATCCGTTCCGCATAGAAGGAAACGGGGCGTTGTGCCGCAAAATGCGTGTCCACCAGTGCCCGGAACTGCTGCTGCCGCGCGCTTTCCAGCGAGGCTTCGGCGGTCTCGCCGGAAAGGGCACGGGCCCGTTCCACATGAAGCAGGGTAAGGGCCACAATCCAGCCTGCCGCCGCGATGCGGCCCCCGTCATGTCCCGAACATTCCAGCCTTAGCTGCTCGATCAGCGGGTCGATCGCCGCTGCCTGGCAATCCGTCAGCCGCAGCATCAGCGCCTGCCCAGGAAATAACTGCACGGGATAGTGGGCGGGCAGCACGCTGCGGCCCAGTTCGGGAGAAAAGGTGAGGACATCACCGTCCACATCCTCGCCGAAGTGAAAGCCGTGAACCATCATGGCCGGAACATAGATCGCCACCGTCCCACTGAGCACCTGCTCATCCATGTCGATCCTCGCACGGACACTGCCGGCACGCAGGATCAGCAGTTGGTCCAGCCGCTCATGCCGGTGCGGAGAGATTTCCCATAGGTTGCGCCTGCTGCGGCTTTCGATCGTCTCGATGTGAACGAAGCCGGGATCGGCGAAACTTTCCTGCTCGCCATAAAGGTGAAACTGGGGGATTGGGGAGGCCTTCATGTCCGGAAAGTACCATCATAAAGGGCGGGGCGTCCATGGCCTTGCTCACCGGAACATGGCAGCTTCTCTTCACTCAAGCGAAACAGGCCGGGAAAAGGAAGCGGGACAGCATGGACTATAAAACGGACGTCGCCATCATCGGTGCTGGACCGGCAGGCCTTATGCTGGGCCATCTGCTCCGGCAGGCGGGGATCGGCTGTATCGTTGTGGAGCGGTCCAGCCAGGAACATGTGCTTGGCCGCATCCGGGCAGGCGTGCTGGAGCGGGTGACGACGGACATCATGGACCAGCTTGAGCTTGGCGGCCGCATGCATGCCGAGGGCATGCCGGAAGACGGATTCAACCTTGCCGACGGCGAGCGGCTTATCCGCATCGACATCAAGCGCCTTACGGGCAAGCAGGTGATGGTCTATGGACAGACCGAACTTACCAGAGACCTGATCGACGCTGCCGCCTCGCGCGATCTGCCGGTCATCTGGCAGACCGGCGACAGCGTGGCCGTGCATCAGATTGACGGCGAGGCCCCCTATGTCACGTTCGAGAAAGACGGGGAGACGCATCGTATCGATGCGCGCTTCATTGCGGGATGCGACGGCTTTCACGGCCCTTCCCGGCGGGCCATTCCCGTCGCTAGCGTGAAGGAATATGAACATGCCTACCCGTTCGGCTGGCTCGGCATATTGGCCGACGTTCCGCCCTGCAATCCCGAGCTCATCTATGCCAATCACGAACGGGGTTTTGCGCTCGCCTCCATGCGATCCCGCACACGCAGCCGCTATTATATAGACGTGCCGCTGACCGAGACGGTCGAGGATTGGCCTGACGACAGGCTGTGGGATGAGCTTGCCGTGCGGCTTGGCCCTGAAGCGGGCGCCCGCATCACGCGTGGCCCTGCACTTGAAAAGTCCATCGCGCCCTTGCGCAGCTATATCTTCACGCCCATGCAATATGGCAGCCTGTTCCTGTGCGGCGATGCGGGCCATATCGTGCCTCCCACGGGGGCCAAGGGACTGAACCTGGCGGCATCCGACGTGGCCTATCTATCGCGTGCCCTCATCGCCTGGTTCAAGAAGAATGACCGCGAGCAGGTGGCGGGCTACAGCGCCCTTGCCCTGAAACGTGTGTGGAAGGCAGAGCGGTTTAGCTGGTACTTAACCAAGCTGATGCACCGCTTCCCCGGCGACGGAGATTTCGAGCGGGCGATGCAGGTCGCCGAGCTGGATTATATCGCCAATAGCGAGGCCATGCAGACCGCGATCGCCGAGAATTATGTGGGATTGCCGCTTTAGGCGATCATCCCGCGAAGGCGGGATCCATTTCCTGTGCCAGCCGCTTGATTGCACCTTGGGAGATGGATTCCCGCCTTCGCGGGAATGACGAGAAGAATGTTTGGATCGTTTCTGAACGATCCTCCCAACTTGCTTGCCTAGGCCCCCTCAGCCCTCCAAAGGACGGCAAGCATCTTCAAGCCAAAGGAGCGCTTCCCCTTCAAGCTGAGGACCCACCACCTCCAGCACCTTGGCATGATAGTCATCGAGCCAGGCGCGCTCCGCCCCGGAAAGCATCGAAGGCTCCACCAGATGCCGGTCGACCGGCGCGAAAGTGAGTGTTTCGAAGCCAAGCATCTCCTGCTCTGCCCCTTGCACTTCACGGCGCTCGACCAGGACCAGATTTTCAATGCGGATGCCATATTCGCCGGTTTTGTAATAGCCCGGCTCGTTCGACAGGATCATGCCCGCCTGCAACGGTTCGTCACCGCCGCCGAATGTGGCGATGCGCTGCGGGCCTTCATGTACCGAAAGGAAGCTGCCAACGCCATGGCCCGTGCCATGGGCATAGTCGAGTCCCGCCGCCCAGAGATATTGGCGCGCGAGCACGTCAAGCTGCGAACCGCGCGTTCCCTTGGGAAATTGCGCCCGCCCAAGGGCAATATGCCCTTTCAGCACCAGCGTGAACCGCTCGCGCATCTCCTGCGTGGGCGACCCAACAGCAATGGTGCGGGTGACGTCGGTGGTTCCGTCACGATATTGCGCGCCTGAATCGACCAGATAGAGCGTTCCAGGCTGAAGGGGGCGATTGGTCTTTTCCTCGACGCGATAATGCACCACCGCGCCATTGGGACCGGATCCGCTGATCGTATCGAAGGAAAGGTCGACAAGACAGCCGGTTTCCTCGCGAAAGGCGCGCAGGCGGTCGGCAGCGGACATTTCGCTTTCCGTACCCTTTGGCCCTACAACAGAAAGCCAATGGAGAAAGCGAGAAAGTGCCGCGCCGTCGCGGGCCTGCGCCGCCTTGTGCCCGGCAATCTCCACCGCATTCTTGATGGCCTTGGGCAAAACAACGGGATCGCGAAGTTCCAGTACCGTTGTCCCGCCCTTCTCCAGCCGCTCGAAAATGGCGGCGACAGCGCGTTCGGGATCGGCCGCGATACGCTTTCCGGAAAACTCGCCCAGATCCTCCGCAAAATTTCTGCGGTCATGGACCCGAACGGCATTCCCCAGATGCTGGAGCACATCGTCGGCGAGTTTCTCGGGCGAGACGTAAAGATCCGCCGTGGCATCGGCATGGACGATGGCATAGGCAAGCGCGACGGGCGTCCGGTCCACATCCTGCCCCCGGATATTGAAGGTCCAGGCAATTGAGTCGAGTGCCGAAAGGACAGCCGCGTCAGCCTTCTTCGATGCCAGCCAATCGGCGATTTCCTGCCGCTTTTCGGCGGCATTACGCCCTGCATAGCGTTCCGGATGGACGATGAGCTTTGCCTTGCTGGGTTCCGGCCGGTCGGGCCAGACGGCGTCCACGGGATTATGCTCCACCGCCACAAGCTCAGCGCCTTTTTCCCCAAGAGCCTCGGTCGCCTGCTTCACCCAATGCTTTGTATGCAGCCATGGATCATAGCCGATCCGGGCGCCATTGGGGGCATGTTCGCGCAACCAGGCCGCGACGCTGCTCTGCGGCACACCGACATATTCCCAATGCTTCGCATCCACCTGTTCGCGGACCTGCAAGGTATAGCGGCCATCGACGAAAATCGCCGCTTCCTCGGGCAGCACCACCGCCGATCCGGCCGACCCTTGAAAGCCGGTAAGCCAGGCGAGCCGCTGCGCATAGGCGCCGACATATTCACTCATATGCTCATCGGTCAGCGGCACGACAAAGCCATCGAGACGATCCTTGTTCAATTGCTCGCGAAGTGCTTTCAGCCGATCTTCATAGGTGGACATGGCAGGTTCCTTGATCTTATTCCTTGCGCTCCAACATAGGGGGGCGAAGTGTTGCTTGCCAACGCTTCTCTTGCGCCCATTTCCGTTCAGAAAGATCGAATGACCAAATTGCCCGCACCCCCCAAAGCTCCGCAGCGCCCCTACAGCTATGAACGCCATGGCCATCGCGTGGAGGATCCGTGGCATTGGTTGAGGGATCCCGGCTATCCCACGGTGGAGGACAAGGATGTCCTTGCCTATCTGAACGAAGAGAACGGCTATTTCGAAGCGGCGATGGGTCCGCACCGGCCGCTGGTCGACACCCTTTTCCGGGAGATGAAAGGCCGCCTCAAGGAAGATGACAAGAGCGTTCCCCAGAAGGACGGCGCCTGGCTCTACTGGCGTGAGTTCGAGCTCGGCGCGCAATATCGCAAATGGTATCGAAAGCCCGTCGGCGGGGGTGAGACACAGTTGATCCTGGACGAGCCAAAGCTGGCAGAGGGCAAGGAATATTTCCGCCTGGGCGCAATTTCGGTCAGCCCCAACGGCCGTTACCTGGCTTTTGCCATTGACGATAATGGATCGGAACGCTTCGAGGCGCGGGTGCGCGATCTGGAGACCGGGAACATGCTGCCCGATGTCATTCCGGGCACCCTCTCCTCGCTTGTGTGGACCTCAGATAATCGCGGGTTTCTCTACGGCCTCGCCAATGACAATTGGCGGACAGACAATGCGCGGCTGCACTGGCTTGGCGATTCGATCGAAAAGGACGTGGAACTCTTCCACGAACAGGATGACGGGTTCCGCGTCGGCGTGGGCCTCACCAGTTCGGAAAAATGGATCACCATCGCCACCGGCGACCATGTGACGAGCGAAGTCTGGCTGCTTCCCGCAGACAATCCGCTGGCCGAGCCGAAGCTCGTCTCCGCCCGCAAGCCCGGCCGCGAATATGATGTGGACGAACATGACGGCACGCTCTTCATCCACACCAATGACACCAGCCCCAATTTCCGCCTGGCGGTCGCAAGCATCGGCAATCCTGGCGATTGGCGGGAGCTGATCCCCGCCTCTCCTCATTTCTACATGACCGACGTCACCAATTTCAAAGACTTCTATGTGGTCGAGGGACGTGAGGATGGGCTGGATACGATAGAAATCCGTGACTATGCGACCAACACGGCAAGGCGTATCCCCTTTCCAGAGGAAAGCTATGTCGCCGGGCTCGACGAGAATCCCGAATATGACGTGAAGAAGCTCCGCATCGGCTATGAATCGATGGTCACGCCAGACACCATCTATGATTATGACGTCGCCGCGGGCACGCTTGAGGTGCTGAAGGTTCAGGAGATACCGTCGGGCTACGATGCCTCCCGGTATATGACCGAACGGCTGCACATCACCGCCCGGGACGGCACGGATATCCCCGTTTCGATCGTCTATGGAAAGGACTTCAAAAAGGACGGAAGCGGCCTTCTGCATCTCTACAGCTATGGCGCCTATGGTCATGCCGTTCCGCCGGGCTTTTCGACCAACCGGCTGTCGCTGCTGGACCGGGGCTTTGCCTATGCGATCGCCCATATCCGCGGCGGCGACGACCTTGGCCAGCAATGGTATCTGGACGGCAAGCTGGAGAAACGCACCAACAGCTTCAACGACTTCGTGGATGTTGCCAAGGGCCTGATCGACCTTGAATATACGAGCGCTGGCAAGATCAGCATCTCGGGCGGTTCGGCGGGCGGCGAACTGATGGGCGCGGTGGTGAATTCCGACCCCGCCCTCTGGGGCGCAGTAGTGGCCCATGTGCCCTTTGTCGATGTGCTCAACACGATGCTGGACGAGACGCTGCCTTTGACGCCCGGCGAATGGCCCGAATGGGGCAATCCCATCACGGACAAGGCGGCGTTTGAGCTCATCCGCAGCTATTCGCCCTACGACCAAGTGAAGGCGCAGGATTATCCGCCATTGCTGATCACAGGCGGCCTTAACGACCCCCGCGTCACTTATTGGGAGCCTGCCAAATGGACGGCCAGGCTTCGCGCGACCAAGACTGACGGCAACATCCTGCTGCTCAAGACCAATATGGGCGCAGGGCATGGCGGCAAATCGGGCCGCTTTGAATCGCTGGAGGAAGATGCCGAGGAAATGGCCTTCATCCTGTGGCAATTGGGTGTGACGGATTAGCGCTGGAAAAACGCCATCTCCAAAGCAATTGTCGTCCCTGCGAGGCAGGGACGACGGAGATCTGCATGTTCTGCAAACCCAAACGCGATGAATGAAACAGGCCGCCCTTGACGGCGACTCCCAGCCGGGCGATTGTGCCCGCCGAGAACATTTCGGGCACATTTCAGGGATCTTACGCAATGGCGGGGCAGGCATCGGCGAAACGCACGCCGGAATGGCGCGAAATGCTGAAGCGTAGTGTGCTTCGGAGCGGCGAGCTGATCGGGTCGATCCTGCTGGTGTTGACGACGATCTTCCTGGCGCTTGCCTTCCTCAGCTATCAGCCCACCGATGCCTCCATGAATACGGTTGCCGGTGGTCCTATCGCCAATATCATGGGTGCGCCGGGCGCGTGGATTTCCGATTTCCTGCTCTGGCTGATGGGCATCCCAGCCGCCCTCTTACTGCCGCTCATGCTGGTCCTCGCCCGGCGAATGTGGGGAGAGGATGAGAATAAGGGCTGGCAGGGTCAGCTTACCCGCTGTTTCCTGGGCATCTATCTTGTCGGCTTGGCGCTATCGCTCTACCAGCCCGAGCCGCTGGTCGCGCTTCCCGCCGGCTGGGGCGGCATTGCGGGGCTGGTGACGGCGAAGGCGATCCAGAGCCTCGCCGCCAATGGCCCCGGCACGGCGCCGGAATGGATTTCGGGTACGCTGATGGTCGTGGCCGTCATCACCGGCCTTGTCATCTGGTATCGCAGCCTGGCGCTCGAAAAGCCTCTTTTCCGGCTGGAGCGGCCAAAAATGCCTCGCTTCAAGCTCGCCCGGGCAGAACAGTCGGCCGAACCGCGCAACAGCCCCGCCGAGGCGCCGCCCCGCCCCTCGATCGCGCCCGCCGAACGGCCTCCGATCAACATCCAGTCGCCCCAGCCTGCGGCTCCCCGCGCTCAGAACCGCGAGGTCAGGCAGGACGACCTGTTCGGCAATTCCTCCCTGCCCTCTCCCGATTTGTTGCAGGCTGCGCCGCCCAATAGCGGCGTGAAGATCGACAAGGCCAGCCTGGAGCGCAATGCCCGCTTGCTCGAGTCCGTCCTCGACGATTTCCATGTGAAGGGCCACATCACGGAAGTTCGCCCCGGTCCTGTCGTCACCATGTACGAACTGGAGCCCGCACCCGGCATCAAGGCGAGCCGCGTCATTCAGCTCGCAGAGGACATAGCGCGCAACATGTCGGCACTTTCGGCCCGCGTCGCGACGATTCCAGGGCGCACGGTCATCGGCATCGAACTGCCCAACGCCAATCGCGAGGCCGTGGTGCTGCACGAGCTGATTTCCGGCGAAGCCTTTGCCGACCAGAACGCGCAGCTTCCCATCATCCTTGGCAAGAATATCAATGGCGATCCGGTGATCGCCGACCTTGCGCCAATGCCGCACCTGCTGATCGCGGGCACCACCGGTTCCGGCAAGTCGGTTGGCCTCAACTGCATGATCCTGTCGCTGCTCTACCGGCTGACCCCGGACCAGTGCCGGATGATCATGATCGATCCCAAGATGCTGGAGCTCAGCATCTATGACGACATTCCGCATCTCCTCTCCCCGGTGGTCACCGAGCCCAGCAAGGCCGTGCGTGCGCTCAAATGGGCTGTGGAGCAGATGGAGGATCGCTATCGCATGATGGCGTCAGTGGGCGTTCGCAACCTCGCCAATTTCAACGAGAAGGTCCGGGCGGCGAAGGCGAAGGGCAAACCGCTCGGCCGCCGTGTCCAGACCGGCTATGATCATGAAACCGGCCAGCCCATCTATGAGGAGGAGCAGCTCGATTTCCATCCGCTGCCGCAGATCGTTGTTATCGTGGACGAGCTTGCCGACCTCATGATGACCGCGGGCAAGGAGGTCGAATTCCTGATCCAGCGCCTGGCGCAAAAGGCGCGCGCGGCGGGCCTCCACCTCATCATGGCGACGCAGCGTCCTTCGGTCGACGTCATCACCGGCGTCATCAAGGCCAATCTGCCGACCCGCATCAGCTTCTATGTCGCCTCCAAGATCGACAGCCGCACGATCCTGGGCGAACAGGGCGCCGAGCAGCTATTGGGCAAGGGCGACATGCTCTACATGCCCGGCGGCAAGCAGATCACCCGCGTCCACGGCCCCTTCGTCTCCGACGACGAGGTCCGCGCCGTTGCCGACCATTGGCGCGCGCAGGGCAAGCCTGACTACATACAGGCTGTTACCGAGGAGCCGGAGGACGGCAGCTTCGCTCTTGATGGCGTCGACCTTTCCGACGACAGCCCGGACGCGCAGCTTTACCGCAAGGCCTGCCAGCTTGTGTTCGAGAACCAAAAGGCCTCGACAAGCTGGCTGCAGCGCCAGCTCCGCATCGGATATAACAGCGCGGCGCGCCTCATCGAGCGGATGGAAAATGACGGGTATGTCGGATCGCCCAACCATGTGGGCCGCCGCGAAGTGCTGATGGATGAGATGGGCCAGCCCAAATTGTGATGGGAGACGGAAGGCGGAGAGGTTGAGAGCCTAGCCTCGCGTCCGATATCCAACCAGCAGCCCGAACACAAAGGTCGCAAACAGCGCCAATTGCACCTTTCCGTCGGGATCGCGATATCCCACAATATCCGTGCCGAAGGTAAAGAGCGCGATAAACATCGCCAGCGCCAGTCCCGACACTCCAGTTCCCTTCATTCCACCTGAACAGATGACGCCAAAGGCTACAATCAGTCCTTTAAGAAAGGATAAACCTTGCCCCGCGCGACGGCGCGGCATAGGGAGGCCGCGAACCGCAATCTGAGGGAATCGTCCACCATGAAGACCCGCATCTTTGTCACCTTGAAGGGCGGCGTGCTTGATCCGCAGGGCAAGGCGATCCATCATGCGCTGGAGGGACTTGGCTTTTCCGGCGTGAACGATGTGCGCGCGGGCAAGCTCATCGAACTCGACCTTGCCGATGGCACCAGCGATGACGACATCGACGCCATGTGCAAGAAGCTGCTCGCCAACACCGTCATCGAAAATTACCGCATCGAGAAGGTTTCCTGATGAAAAGCGCGGTCATCGTCTTTCCCGGTTCCAACTGCGACCGCGACCTGGCGGTGGCCTTCAGCCAGATTTCGGGGCGGCAGGCGCAGATGGTCTGGCACGGCGACAGCGAATTGCCGGACGGGCTCGACATCATCGGCGTTCCCGGCGGCTTTTCCTATGGCGACTATCTCCGTTCTGGCGCCATGGCCGCCCGCTCGCCCATCATGCGGTCGGTGGTGAAAGCCGCCGAGCGCGGCGTCACCGTGATCGGCATCTGCAACGGCTTTCAGGTGTTGACCGAGGCGGGCTTGCTTCCGGGCGCACTAATGCGCAATGGCGGCATCAAGTTCGTCTGCCGCGACGTGGCCCTGACGGTGGATAACAGCCAGAGCGCCTTCACCAGCCGTTATGAGGCAGGCGATAATGTCACATTCCCCGTCGCTCATCATGACGGAAATTATTTCGCCGATGACTCCACGCTTGACCGGCTGGAGGGGGAGGGCCGCGTCGCTTTCCGCTACGCCGAGCCAGTGAACGGCTCAGCGCGGAACATTGCGGGCATCCTGAACGGCGCAGGCAATGTGCTCGGCATGATGCCGCACCCCGAGCGCGTGATCGAAAGCGCCCATGGCCGCACGGACGGCCGGAGGCTGTTCGAAGGGCTGTTCGCCAGCGTCCTTGCTTGAGTTTTTCGAGGCAGATAAACACTGCCGCTCGCCTGGAGCCTGTCCTCCCCACATAGATCCGTTTGTCCCGAGCGTAGTCGAGGGACATTGGCCCAGGACGAACGTGTCTCGACTGCGCTCGACACGAACGGACAAGTCGGCGTAAATTGTCGGCTGAAGAACTGTCCTACTGCCCGTCCCGCTTGGGAACGGTGAAGGTCCCAGAAACCCGGCCCCCTGCAGCGCCGCTTGTTCCCGGCGCGGACGCAGACCTGCCGTCGACGGTGGAGCGGCCGCTATTGAGATCGATGACCAGCCGGCCACCGCTCAGCCGGTTGGCGCCCTGCGTCAACTGCACATTGCCGATCATCGTGATCAGGCGGCGGTTGAGGTCATAGATCGCCGCATTTCCGCGCGCCGTTTCATTGCCCTTGGTAACCACGACATTGCCGTTGGCATCGATCCGGTCGATCTCAATACCGCCCGCATTGCGGTATGCCACCGTCATCCGGGCAGCGTTGAGCGTCAAACCGGCTTGCGTGACCTGCACATTGCCCGAAACCACCACGCGATCGGCGCGATCCTGCACTTCTATGCGGTCGGCGGAAAAATTGACCGGAGCGCTGCTGTCATGGCCCTTGAGCACCTGGGCAGGCGCTATGCCGCTTAAGAAAAAGGCTGTTCCAATGGCGGCGCCAAGCGCGAATCCGGCTGCTGTCTTCATCACTGACGCCCCTTGATGGCATTTTGATCGATACGCAAGCGGGCGTTGCCCTGAAGCGTCACGGTGCGGTCGCGCAGATCCGCCTTCAACTGGTTCGCACTGAATGTGCCGACCGGCATGCGGCCATCCACCCTGCCCTGGCTTTCCATCCGCCGGGCCTTCAGGTCGATGCCAACGTCGCGCGTGGTGAGGCGGTAGCCGCCAGCCGACTGGAACTGCACCGGCCCCTGCACCATCACATCCTCATCGTTCATATTATAGAGGCCCCGCTCCGCAGTAAGCACCGCAGGCCCGTCGTTCAGCAGGATGCGGGCGGAGAGGTCCTGCAGCCGGACAACGGGTTCACGCGAGCTTTTCTGAACGGCCGAACCCGCCCGCAAGGAGAAAGGCTGCCCCTTGCTGTCTTCGCCGCGATAAAGTGCCTCGGTCACGCGCATGCGTTCGCGCGCGACCTCCACCTTGTTCTTGTCCAGCACGAAGCTGACTTCACTCTGATGCGTGAACGGCGCAGTGGCGAGAAAGGCCGTCAGAACGCCGATGGCGACGGGCAAGAAGCGCTTAAGCGGCCGGACCAGCCGATCATGACTGCTGCCGGGGGCCGCCCAGACATGGCGCTTGCCACGCTCTCTTTCCGCCTGAAGCGACATCGGCTTTCCTAGATATGCGCGAATATGTCGACGTCGGGCCAGCCCGCAAGGTCCAGCATCGCCCGGTGCGGAAGGAAATCGAAACAGGCCTGCGCCAGTTCCGCCCGCCCCTCCCTTGCCAGCCGCTTGTCCAGTTCGGCCCGCAGCAGGTGCAGATAGCGCACGTCCGATGCGGCATAATCCTTCTGTGCGTCGCTCAGTTCAGGAGCGCCCCAGTCGGAGCTTTGCTGCTGCTTTGAGATTTCCTGCCCCAGAAGTTCACGCACCAGTTCCTTGAGGCCATGACGGTCCGTGTACGTGCGGATCAGCCTGGACGCCGTCTTGGTGCAATAGACGGGAGCCGCGAGCACGCCCAGATAATGCTGTATCGCAGCGATGTCGAAGCGCGCGAAATGATAGAGCTTCAACCGCCCCGGATCCGCCAGCACCTTTTTGAGATTGGGCGCGGCATAGCTGCTGCCGGGCGAAAAGCGCACAAGATGCTCGTCGCCGTGGCCGTCGCTGATCTGCACGACGCAGAGCCGGTCCCGCGGGGTGAGGAGGCCCATGGTTTCGGTATCCACCGCGACCGGCCCGTCTGCAAGGACGCCTTCGGGCAGGTCCTCTTCATGAAAATATACTGTCATGCGCTCTCTTTAAGCGTGCACACGGCACAACTCAATGAACCGTTTCGCTGACGTGCTCAGCCCCCTTCTTCGCACGCGCGCGCCGGCCCAATATGTTCAATATCTCGACAAAGGCCGAGAAGGCCATGGCAGCATAAATATAACCCTTCGGCACATGTACGCCAAAGCCATCCGCAATCAGAACCGCGCCGATCATCAGTAGGAAGCCCAGCGCCAGCATCACCACCGTGGGATTGCGGTCGATGAAGCGCGCCAGCGGGTCGGCGGCGAGCAGCATCACCCCCACCGCTACGATCACGGCAATCACCATGACGGGAAGGTGATCGGTCATGCCCACGGCTGTGAGAATGGAGTCGATGGAAAATACCATGTCGAGCAACAGGATCTGGAAAATCACGGAACCAAAGCTGATCGCGGCGTGACCTTTCTTGTCGAGCAGGTTGCCCGAAGCCTCGACATCGACATTGTGATGGATTTCCTTCGTCGCTTTCCAGACAAGGAACAAGCCGCCGGCGATCAGGATCAGGTCGCGGGCCGAGAAAGTTGTTTCATAAACCGGATGGCCAGTAAATTTGTCGATCGGACCGCTAAGACCCAGGTCGAACAACGGAGCGGTCAGCCCCACCAGCCAGGCGATACCCGACAAGAGACCAAGCCTCAGCACAAGCGCAAGACCGATACCCAGCCGCCGCGCCTTGCTCTGCTGATGCACCGGCAGCTTGTTCGACAGGATCGAAATGAAGATGAGGTTGTCGATGCCAAGCACGACTTCCATCACCACAAGGGCGGTCAGGGCGGCCCAGACAGCCGGGTCGGCGAAGATGGCGAATATTTCGGTCATGGAATTGCTTTGCCCAAAGCCCGGAAAGGCTGCAAGTTCCAAATTACCGAAAAATTTCGATGCCGCGAACGCCGAGGAGCTCATCCTGAAGCAATATTCGGGTCTGTCGCGGCAGGCGAAAATTGAAGCCACCGCGTCTCCGAAGGACCAATTCTGTGATATTGCTGCCACGCTGAAGTAAAATAGTTCGCGCGGCTGGTAAAAATCCGCTATACCGAATCCTATGCCGCTTGCTTTTGCGGCGGGTATGGTGTGACTTTCGTCCGTCAGCATATCCTCATTCGGTTTGGACGAAGCGAAAGTGATTAACAGGGCATGAGTTTTGACAGAGGTCGCCGCGGCGGGCGCGGCAAGGACAAGCGAGACGGTTTCGGCGACGAAAGTTACGGCGGTTATTCGGATCATGGCGGCGGCCGCTACGGCGGCGGGTTCGGAAATGATCGGGGTTTTGGCGGCGGTTTTGGTGACCGCGGCGGATTCGGAGGAGATCGCGGCGGTTTCGGCGGCGGTGGCGGCTTCGGCGGCCCACGCGGCGGCGGCGGTGGTGGACGCGGAATGCCGGCCCAGGTAGTGGGCGAGGGCAAGGGCGTCGTAAAATTCTTCAATGGCCAGAAGGGTTTCGGTTTCATCGTCCGGGACGATGGCGGCGAAGATGTGTTCGTGCACATCAGCGCAGTCGAGCAGGCTGGGCTTACCGGCCTGGCGGAAGGACAGCCGCTGGAATTCACGCTGGTCGATCGCGGCGGCAAGGTATCCGCCACTGATCTCAAGATTGAGGGCGAACCCCTGCCGGTGACGGAACGCGCGGCGCCCGCTCCGCGGGAACGCGGCGGCTTCGGCGGCGGTGCCGGTGGCGATCGCAGCCCGCAGCGCCAGCTGACCGGCGAGAAGGCGAGCGGTACCGTAAAATTCTTCAATGCCATGAAGGGCTTCGGCTTCATTCAGCGTGACGATGGCCAGCCGGATGCCTTCGTACACATCAGCGCTGTGGAACGTGCTGGAATGAGCGCGCTCAATGAAGGCGACAGGCTTGATTTCGAACTGGAAGTCGATCGCCGCGGTAAGTATGCAGCGGTAAATCTTCAACCGAAGCAGGACTGAAGCCGCATTCCAGGCGGATCGTAACGGAATAAAGCCGGGCCTGTTGGTCCGGCTTTATTTGTTGAGGCCTGTCTTCATCTGCACTTTAAGAAATATTTACCATCTTCCCTTATCCCGCTGACAAGGAGGAGATGGAATGAATGCACCCGGCGCTTCCTTTGCAGGAAGAAAGCAGAACCTGGCGAGGCTTTCAACCGAAGCGCTGGAAATGCGCGTCCGGCTGTACAATGCTGACGGCGACCTGGAGCGCGGCCTTCGTCTTCTTTGGTCCGAATGTTCCGATATCATCATGGAAACGGCGGAAGAGGTCTGGAAGCAGGAATTCGAACTGCCCGATCGCATGAATATTCCGGCAGAATATCGCAAGGCCTGGCTCGAGAAAGCGCTGGAAAGCACCAGAACAAAATATACCAGGCCCCTCAACAGCGACTGGGTAATGGCGGTATCGAGGCCGGCACGCTATTTTTTCCGTTTCGGCATAGCCAGCCCGCTCATCGCCCGCGCTTTTGCTGATTTGGCGGCGGCAACCGGGATCAAGCTTCGAGCGAGGTTCCAGAACGATGTTGAAAAATTGGCGCTTTTCTTTCCCGTTCTGCATCGCGCGACTTACTGCGAACTGGAAATCCTGGTTGCGGAAATCACGCAACTGGAAAGACAACAGGCCGCTGAGGAGCGGGGCAAGGCGGGCGAAGGCTTCCGTCGCGACGTGGCGAGCCAATTGGACGTCGCTTTGCAGGATTCGGAGCGTTTGCGCCATGAAACCGCAGCCGCGAGCGACGCGGCGCGGATGACGCTTTCCCGTGCATCCGAGGTTGCCATGGCGGCACAACAATCTTCAATGTCAATGCTGGACGCGGCCCGCACTGCCGCAGGTCTCGCCCAAGCGATCGCCGAGGTTGAACGGGAAGTCGGCAAGACCAACAGCATTTTCACTGAGGCAGCCATCCAGTCTGCAGAAGCAGTGCATAACAGCCGCCATCTGTCCGGCGAGGTCCAATCAATCGAATCCATATTGGGCTTTATCCGTGACATTGCCGGCCAAACCAATCTTCTTGCCCTTAACGCCACGATCGAAGCCGCCCGCGCGGGCGATGCCGGCCGGGGTTTTGCGGTCGTCGCACAAGAGGTGAAGTCGCTCGCCGCACAGACAGCACGCGCCACTGATGACATTGCCAGCAAGATCATGGCCATTCAGTCCGCGACGCATCAGGCAGTGAACGCCAATGACATCATTTGCCGGACCATTCAGGCAGTGGAACAGTCTGCGCAGAATATCCGCGAATCGATCGAAAGGCAGAATAATACAGTAACGATGATCGCGGCCTCGGTTGATGAAACCGCCAGGACCGCCGACAGCATTTCCGGAACCATCGCGGCGATTCGCACCGACACGGCAAAAATGACCGAAAACGTGGCCCGGCTTGAACAAGGCTTTCAGTCTGTGGACCAGCGTCTTTCCGAAATGAAGCGCCGTACAGAGGATTTTGTCACCACATTGGCGGTCGAGGAATAGGTTCCACTATTCCGGCAGGGCCGAATGATCGCGGAATAGGCTGATCCAGCCTATTTCGTGTCGCGCCACTTGCTCCTATTGCACCTGCCCCCCGTCACACCAACCTTGTTTCACGCGTCGGACTTGGAGCCAGGAGGTGAGCGACGGCAATGCTCGCGTCGCGCAATTATCCGCCGTCGGCGGGACTTACGCCCTTCATCGCGCGCCATTACGTCTTCGCATCCGATGTCCCTGGCTATGAACTGGCGGATTTTTCCCTACCCGACACGGCTCTTCTCTGCATCGTGCAGCAAGGGGAATGGGTGACGCAAAGGCCCATTGGCAATTGGGTGATTGCATCAGATATCCACTTCTTTGGCCCCGCAAGCCGCTGCTTGCCGGTACGGGTGAAAGCGCCGTTCCAACTGGTCGGAATATCGTTCCGGCCGAGCGGCTGGCGGGCGCTGTTCGACCGGCCCGCCAGCGAATTCGCCGACCTCATGTTGCCCATTGACGAGGTCTGGCCCGGAGGGAACAGGCGCCTGCGGGAAACGATCTGCGACCGCAGTAATCCGCTTGATGTGATCCGGGCATTGGAAGACGAAACCGTGCACCAGTTGAACCGCATCGGAAGCTGGCAGGTGGACGAAGACATGCGCACCTTCGAACACATCGCTCAGACCGACAGCACAAGACAGGTAAAGGACGTCGCGGCTGAGCTGGGACTGTCACCCCGCCAGTTGGAGCGCCATTGCCTTCACTGCTTTGGGCATAGTCCAAAGCTGGTGCTTCGACGCAGCCGTTTCCTGGACATGGCAACGGTGCTGCGGGGTTTGGCCAAGCCGAGCGAGGAACAACTCGCCGAGTTGCGCTATTTTGACCAGTCCCATCGCAATCGCGAGTTCAAGCAGTTCATCAACATGACGCCTCAACAATTTGTGCAAACCGCCACCCCCTTGTTCACCCCTACATTGCAGGTGCGCCTGATGCGGAAATCCGGGGCAAACATAAGCTGACGACAAAAAGGAGAGGCCCATGTTCGTGGCGGTCTATTGGTGGCGGGTGCATCCAGGCAAGGAGGAGCAGTTTCGCGAAGCCTGGCGGCGGGGAACGAGGGCCATCACGCGTATTTACGGCTCCTATGGCTCGCGGTTGCACCAAAATGCAGATGGCCGCTTTGTCGGCTATGCCGAATGGCCGGATGAAGCCACCTGGCGTGCCGCGTACGAGCGGAAAATGGTCTATGACGACCCGGAAGCGCGCGCCATGTTCATTGACGCTGTTGCAGAAGCGCCACCCAATCATGAGCCGGTGTTCACCATGGCCGTGACCGACGATCTTCTGTTGCGCGGCGAAGACGCGGAGCGGCTTTAGAAGTGGCGGGCGGCTCCAGCGATTTGCTGTTTGTCTATGGTTCGCTGCGCCAGACCAGCGGGCATCCGATGGCGAAGATGCTGAGGGCATCCGCCGATCTTTTGGGCGAAGCCTGGGTCAGGGGGCGGGCATTTCGTGTGGACTGGTATCCGGGACTGACATTGTCGGAAGATCCCGAAGACCGGGTGAACGGAGACCTCTTCCGGCTGCACAACCCCGGTCATACTCTTCCTCTGCTCGACCATTATGAGGAATGCAGCGACGAATTTCCTCCGCCCCACGAATATCGGCGCGAACTTGTCCGCTTGTGGCACGAAAACCATGAAAGGCTTGCCTGGGCCTATATCTATCAGCGGCCCGTGGAAGGGCTTGAACCGTGGACCGGATAGGCTGCGGCCAGGTTTCCAGGCCCAGCATTACGCACTTGCAGCATCTGAACGAAGGCACAGACCGGTTCACCGTTCGTAACTGGACGCCGCAATGAACATATTGTTGCTGGAAAAGGCTGCAAAATACCTATCCTATTGGGTAGAGCAGCGCTCAAACCTGGCAAATAAGGGGCTATTCAGATGACCGCCAAGACCCGGACGGGAACAAGGTGCTACGAACCGCGTTGGAAGGGCGTTTTCTCAGGGGGTCGCTTCCAATGCGCTTAACGATGATTGGTTCGGGCTATGTTGGCCTGGTTTCCGGTGCCTGCTTCGCCGATTTCGGCCACGACGTCGTGTGCGTTGACAAGGATGAAGCAAAAATCGCGGCTTTGCTCGATGGGCGAATGCCGATTTACGAGCCGGGACTCGATACGCTGGTGGCGAATAATGTCGCCGCCGGACGGTTGCGTTTCACGACCGATCTTGCCGAAGGGGTAAGGGATGCCGACGCCGTTTTCATTGCTGTCGGAACGCCCTCGCGGCGGGGCGATGGTCATGCGGACCTGCGCTATGTCCATGCCGCCGCGGAAGAGATTGCGCGCGCTGTGACGGGCTTTACCGTCATCGTCACCAAGTCGACGGTCCCTGTGGGAACGGGCGACGAGGTCGAACGGATCGTGCGCGAGGCCAATCCTTCAGCTGATGTGGCAGTCGTTTCCAACCCCGAATTCCTGCGTGAGGGCGCGGCAATCGACGATTTCAAGCGGCCCGACCGCATTGTCATCGGTTCGGGCGATGAACGCGCTACCGAAGTGATGCGGGCCATCTACCGGCCCCTGTATCTCAACAAATCGCCTTTGGTGGTGATGACCCGCCGGGGCGCCGAGCTCACCAAATATGCGGCGAACGCCTTCCTCGCCACCAAGATCACTTTCATCAACGAGATCGCGGACCTGTGCGAAAGGGTTGGTGCCGACGTCCAGGACGTGGCGCGCGGCATTGGCCTTGATAATCGGATCGGCTCCAAGTTCCTCCATGCAGGCCCTGGCTATGGCGGGTCCTGCTTCCCCAAGGATACGCTGGCGCTGTTGAAGACCAGCCAGGACTTCGACGCGCCGCAGCGCATTGTCGAAGCCGTGGTTGCGGTCAACGACAACCGGAAGCGCGCCATGGGGCGGAAGGTGATTGCGGCAATGGGCGGCGACGTCCGCGGCAAGACGATCGCGCTGCTTGGCCTCACCTTCAAACCGAACACCGATGACATGCGCGATTCGCCTGCCATCGCCGTCGTTCGCACGCTCCAGGATGCAGGCGCCAAGGTCCGCGCCTTCGATCCAGAAGGCATGGACCAGGCGAAGCTGGTACTGGAGAACGTGACTTATTGCACTGGCCCCTATGAGGCGATGGAGGGCGCGGATGGCCTGGCGATCCTCACGGAATGGGATGCCTTCCGTGCGCTCGATCTGTCACGCGCGAAATCGCTGCTGGGCCAACCGGTTCTGGTGGACCTGCGCAACATCTATCCCCGGGCCGATGTCGAAAGGGCTGGCCTCACCTATCATGGCGTAGGCCGCTGATGCGCGCGTCGGCCCTTGCTCCCTTCGACCGGCCCCAAGGGTCAGGTCAGAAGCGCCAGGGCCGACAGCAATATCGTGCCGCCGCTGACCGTTGCCGCGGCAAAGGCCAACAGCATCGGACGGTGATAGTGCCAGCGGGGCGTACGGCGGTGATAGAAGCTGGCGAACGGATCCGTTGCCGCGCGGTGGCGCGGCACGCTGAAAGATGCATTCATGTCGATCTCCCGCCCATAAGCTGGGCATACCGGAGCAAAAGCCTAATGAATCGGGTGGTCCGGCTGAACCTTAATTAAGGCAGCGGGGTTGTTATTTGGTTAAGAGGATGGGCCGTTGGGGCGCGCCCGGAGGGCGGAGCTGCGGAGCCTACAGGACGTAGCTTTGGCACGTCCCGGCGAAGCGGGCTTGTTGCGGTACACTGGACGCGCGCAGGTTGGCGACTCGTATGAGACAAGCCGCCGCGCCGCCCGAAGTGGCCATGCGAAGGAAAAATAACGCGTGGGGCTGAGACCATGAACCCGGTTGAAATGACGAGTATCGAGGAGGGCCTTATCCCATGGGCTTCAATTGGAATGGGAGGGCCAGAATGATGGACGCACGCACTCAAGGTCCCATTGACAGACCGGTCCGATCGCCAAGCGCCGTTGACGAAGGCGCGCTGATCGACCTGCACCACATTGCAGGCATCATCCGCCGCCGGATTTGGGTGATCCTGGGCGTCAGCGCGATCATGCTGATTGCGACAGCCGCCGCCTATCTGATGGCCGAACCCCGCTATGTGGCGACAGCGCGCGTGGCTTTGGAACGTTCAAGAGAGCAGGTTCTCCAGGTGCAGCAGGTCGTGCCCGACGTGCCGCCCGATTCCGCCGCCGTCGATACTGAAGTGCAGGTCCTCAAGTCCCCGGAACTCGCCGCACGCGTCGTGGACAAGCTCAAGCTGATCGACGACCCGGAGTTCAACCCGGCACTGGAGAAGGGATTCACCATTCCCGCCGACGAGGCGCGGAAAACTGCGGTGACCATCCTCCTTTCCCGGCTTGAGGCGGTACGGGAAGGCTTTTCCTACGCGATCACCATCAATTTCGAGTCCACTTCTCCGGCCACCGCTGCCCGCGTGGTGAACGCGCTGGCGGAAATTTATGTCGCGGCCCAGGTCGAAGAGAAATCCGGCGCCACCAACCGCGCCGCCACCTTCCTTGAGGCGCAGCTCAACCAACTGCGGGCCCAGGTGCAAACGGCCGAGGCGGCGGTTGCGCAATATCGCGCCGCCCATGGGCTGTTCGATGCGTCCGCCGGCAGCACCATCACGCAGGAGGAGCTTTCGGGCCTCAATAGCCAGGTGGCGCAGGCACGCGCCGCCCAGGCCGAAGCGGAAGCCCGCCTGTCGGAAGCCCGTTCCCAGCTCGCCCGCGGCAGCACCGGCGAAGAACTGGGCGAGGCACTCGATTCGCCGGTGGTCAGTGCCCTTCGGTCGCAGCGCGCCCAGGTGAGCGCAAAGGTGGCATCGCTGCGGCAACGCTATGGCTCTGGCTATCCCGAACTGCGCAATGCCGAGGAGGAGCTGCGCGACCTGGACGATCAGATCAATAGCGAGGTGAAGCGCATCGTCGCCAATGTGAGCAGTCAGGCCAGCGCGGCCAGGCAGCGCACATCCTCCCTCGCAGGTTCGCTGAACGCTACCGAAGGCACATTGGCCGAGAACAACAGGGCGGGAGTGCGTCTGGCCGAGCTGGAGCGGAACGCCGAATCGGCACGGGTCCTCTATCAGGCATTTCTCGACCGCTACAAACAGACCCGGGCCCAGCGCGGTCTGGAGCGGAGCAACTCCCACATCATCGCTCGCGCTGGCGTGCCGACCTTCCCGGCTACGCCCAACCTCATGATCTTCATCGCGGCGGGCATCGTGTCGGCCCTGGCCGCTTCGGCCATAGCCGTCGCCATTCTCCAGCTCATGGAGCGGGGTATCGAGACGAGCGACGGCGTTGAACGGATGCTGGGCATTTCATCGCTCGGTTCGGTCCCCGATACTGCGCGGCTGCCAGAGCTCAGCAAGGAAGAAGCGGGCATGCCGGCGACGCAGATCATCGTCGACAAGCCGCAATCCGCTTTTGCCGAGGCTTTCCGGCGGCTGCGCACATCGATCCATTTCGCCCTTCCCGAGGCGCGGTCGGCGGTCGTTGCCGTCACCTCTTCCCTGCCCGGTGAGGGCAAGACCACGTCGGCGATCTGCCTGGCCCGCTCAGCCGCCCTTGCAGGCGTGAAGGTGGTCCTGGTCGACTGCGACATCCGCCGCCGCTCATCCAGTCTTCAGTTCAGCCCGCTCCGTTCCATCGGCCTTGCCAAGCTGCTGGCGGGCAAGGGTACACTGGATGAGGCACTGTTCGTCGACGAGGCAACGGGGGCTTATGTCCTTGCGCAGCGGCCGGACGACAGCAGCAATATCTCGCTCTCCGACAGCCCGGCCTTTGCGGCGCTGCTGGCCGAACTCCGGGTCCGCTTCGACCTGGTGGTGCTTGACACGCCGCCCGTGCTGCCGGTGGACGACAGCCGCGTGGTTTCCGCCATGGCGGACGGCGTGGTGATGCTGGTCCGCTGGCGCAAGACGCCTGCCAAGGCCGCCGAACTCGCGCTTCGTCAGCTTGATGAGGTGGGCGCGAATGTCATCGGTGCCAGCCTGACGCTGGTGGACATGGTGCAGCAGACGCGTGTCGGCTATGGCGATGTCGGCTATTATTACAGCGCCTACAAAAGCTATTATGCCTGACGGGGCGCTCGCTGGATGAACGGACCGACGAGCATTCCGTCCTTCGGGCTGCACATATTGGCGCCCGTCACGTTCGTCCTGCTGGTCGCGACGATCATCGCCGCCCGGAAGATCGGCAGCTGGCAGGCGCGCTTCGTTCTGTTCGCCTTGTGGGCCCGCTATCTTTTCGGCGCCTATCATGTGTACATGTTCAAGCCGCTGGCGGCGGGACTTTCAGGCAATGCCTTCGCCTCGATAACGATTGCCGGCTTGGGCCTGCTCGCGGTTCGCTTGCGGCATTTGCTGCTGACCGCGCTCTTGCCGATCTATCTGCTGATGGCCCTCGTCCTTCTTAGCGGCATATTGAACGGCGACCCGACCGGTGCGGTCGGCGTTGCCATCAAATATGCCTATCTCGCGGCCGTCATGGTCGCCACGTTCGAGGCACTCAGGCAGGATGAGGAGGGCAAGGTCATGCCCTGGCTCCTCTGGGCCTTCGCTCCGCTGCTGCTGTTCCAGTGGCTCTCAGTGGCCCTAAACATGCCAAAGGGATCGGAAGAAGGGACCGGCCTCGTCTGGATCGGCGGCTTCAATCATGAAGCAGCTTTTTCGCTCGCTATGGCGACCGCCTTCATGGCGGGTTGTCTTGCCCACCGGATGAACCCTGGGCTGCGCATCGGCTTCATGATCGCGACGCTGATCGGCATTTTCATTGCTGGATACCGCACCGCCATATTCGCTGTGGGACCGCTTGCTTTCGTTGCCGCCTGGGGCGTGTTCACCGATTATGTCAGGCCGGAGCAACGCCGCGCTGTGGCCGCTATCACGCTCGTGATCGTGCTGGCGAGCGCCGCGGCCATCGCCGTTGCCTATCATGAAAAGTTCGTCGACCTTGCGACATTCCTGTCCGATCCTGGCTCCCTCATCAAGCAGCCGCGCGATTTCACTCAGGTCCAGCGGCAGATCATGTCCGGTCGCCCGTTGATCTGGAGCCAGTATATTTACGCCTATATGGACGGCACGCCGACCCAGCACCTTTTTGGTTTCGGGGCGGAATCCTGGACGGACAAGTTCAAGGTCTATCCGCACAACACGCTGGTCGGCACGCTTTACGAACTAGGGGCCTTTGGCGTGGGCGCCATGTTGCTGCTGTGGTTAAGCATGCTGCTGATCGCGGCCGGCGCTCGGCCCCATGACCGGCTCATGCTGCTCGCAGCGCATCTCAGCTTCATCATCATGAATTTCGCCACCATGCCTTTCTGGCAGGTGGAGGGCCTTGCCTTCTATGGATTGCTTTGCGGCTATTCGCTCTTCAGCGCCCGGGCGGCCGCCCTCAAACGGCGCGCCTCAAGATCGGGTTCAGCCCGGCCTCCATATGGAAGTCGCCATGCCCGGCCAGGAACTCGTCCACTGCGGTCCGGCACCCCACGTAGTCGTTATAGTCATCAATGACGATGATGCCGCCGGGCGCGAGCCGCCGGGCCGTTTCTTCCAGGCAATAGCGGACGGGGTCATACCAGTCGCAATCGATATGGGCGAAGGCGATCTGTTCGATGTCCAGTGCCGGTAGCGTCTCTTCGAACAGCCCCTTCACCAGATTGATGCGCCTCCCGTCGACAGGCGTGCCGAAACGGGCAAGCTGGGCGGAGACATGCTCGTAGAGATCGTCCCGGTAACCATAATAGAGATCATCGCCAAAGCCGGTGGCCTTGCCCGCCGCAATGGTTTCGTAGCGTTCCTTCGACTTGCTGTCGTCCTTCTCCGAAGAGGGCGGAGGAATCATCGCGAACACGTCCAGGCCGAAAAAGCGCCTCCCCTGCCCCGCTGCCTGCGCCAGCAAAATGGCCGAGCCCCCGAGCGCCACTCCAAATTCCACAATATCGCCAGGCACATTGTGACGGCGGATTTCGGCGAGCGCGGATTCGATACGCACCAGCTTCCGTACCGGCAAATAGGTGAGCCGCTCATCCTTGATTCGCCGTGCCATGTCGCTGAGCCGCATTTGGTCGATCCAGTGACTGGTCCGGCGCCTCAAGGTAGTGAGCATATCATCTCCGTCCGATAAGTTGCTGGGCAAGCGCGAAGGCATCCGCGCGGGAAGTGGCGAGGTGAAAGCCGTCATATCCGCGGCTCCATTCCGCGGCGAAGCTGCTGACCTTGCCATAATTATTGTCCAGAACGACCTGCGGTATATCGAGCAGCACCGACAATATATGAGCGTGCAGCCGGTCCGTGACGACCATCCGCCCCTGCGAAAGCATGGCAAGGCCGCGCCGGAGCCGCCAGAGCGCCAGCATGCGGTAGCGCCTGAGACGTTTGCCCTGCCTGCTGCTGGCGAGCAGCGAATCGATCTTTACCCGCGCCCGCATCAGGTTCCGCTCGGCGCTGCTTTCCTCCAGCCAATCGGTGACAATGGTGCCGGGCGGCGGCACGGCGGTATCGGTCACCCGCTCATGATCGGTGCGCAGCAGCGCCAATATGTCGGCTTTGGGCAGTGCCCGCTGGAAGCGCCCCAGATAAAGCGCCGCATCGGGGCAAAGGCGGACGTCGCAATCGAAATGGCTCTGCGCGAATTCCAGGGATCTGGCGTCGCGGACCAGCAGGGTAAAGGCCCCATGCGCGCGGACAGCTTCGGCCATTTCCCGGGTCGAGGCATCATTTTCATAATGAATGGACTGGGGCATCTGGATGATGGTCCGTCCAGGAAATTCCCGCAACAAATGCAGCCGCAAGGCTTCATGCTTGGGCCAGGTCGTTCCGAAATTGCCTCCGCCATGGATCAGGATCGGCCCATCGGGTGCGTGCTGCACCAGTTCGCCCACGGCGAAATTGTTGAGCGCGGCCGAATAGACGGGGGTGCGGCCCATATCGTCCAGCCACGCCATCTCGCCCAGCCAGATCGCGGAATCGCCGACATTGGAATGGTCCGGGAAATCGACCAGCGCCACGGGCCCTGGAGGTATGACCTTCGCGAACATGTCGCCGACATTGGCTTGCAAATCCCCCACAAGCTGATCGGCGGAGATCCGCTCCTCGATCAGCAGCGCGGTCATCGGCGCACCTGTTTCAACGTCCTGACGAACAATGCGCGCCAGAGGGGAGATATGGCTATCAGCGTCAAACCGTACACCAGCGTTCCTGCCATGACGACCAGCACCAGCCGGACCCATGGATTGGGGATCAGATCGCCCATTTCGGGCAGCGAGACATAGAGCGCCCCCGCCATGACGGTGGACGCCAATAGCGGCTGCCAGATCGCGGCCCAGGTGTGATCCAGGCCGATGCCCGATGCGCGCTTCAAGGCGATGATCTGCAGCGGCAATGTCAGATATGCGCGGGCCACATAGGCCCAGGCAACCGCGAACAGGCCGAAGGGTGCGGCGAAAGAGGTGAAGAGCGCGGTGAGCCCCAATTGCGCCACGGCGATGAGCAGCAGGCTGCGGCTGGCGCCCACCGCGCCGAGCGATGGGGAGGCGAACTGGTTGAGGGTGAAGGGCAAAACCATGAAGGCAAAGATTTGCGCGAGCTCTCCTGCCTGGGCCCATTTGGGTCCGAAGACGGTGGGCACCGCGAGGGGCGCCAGCACCGCGAAGCCCGCAAGGGCAGGAAAGGAGATGACGGCCGCCTTCGAGATCATCCATTGATAGGCACGGCCAAGCTCCGCCTGATCTTCCTTGACCCGCGCCAATGTCTGCATCGCCACGGTCGTGAAGGGGCGAATGGCGCCATTGGAAATCAGCTCAACGGTGCGCCACGCGGTGCGGTAGATGCCGACCGCGACTACGCCGATCACATTGCCGATCACCAACTCCTGCAGGCGCAGCGTGAAGATGAAGACCAGCTGCGTTGCCGTCAGGCTGCCATTAAGGCCCAGATTGCGCTTGAAGATGGGCCAGCGAAACTTCCAGCCCGGTTTCCACCGGTAGGAGGCACGGGACAGGATGACGCTCACAACCTCCGTCGCCAGCCTTTGAATCACCAGCGCCCATAGCCCCAGCCCTGCAAAGGCGGCCGCAATGGCTGCGCCGCCGCCCAATATGCCGCTAGCGACGGAACGGAGCGCCGTGGTCTTGTGCCCGAACTGACGCAAGCGCAGGGCCATGTGCGTCTGGCCAAGCGCCGAGAGGGGGAGCACAAGGCTTAGCACCTGCAGCGGGGTGGCGATCTGCGGTGCGTCCATGAAATCGGCGAAGGGATGCGCCAGGGCGATGATGACCGCGCTCGCGATCAGGCTGAAGCCCGTATTGCCGCGATAGACGGTATCGTTGAATTCTTCGTTGAGGACCGGCTCGCGCGCGACGATCTGCGTGAGCCCGGCTGTGCTGATCGTTCGGAAGATCTCCGACACAATGGCAATGATGGCAAATGCGCCGATATCGGCCCGGCTGAGCAGGCGGGCGAGCAGAACGAAGACGACAAAGGAAAAGAACTGGTCCGACATGAAGCGGACCACTGTCCATCCGATCGAATGCTTGCTCTGGCGCCGCAGATCCTTGTCGAAGCGCGCGCCCAGCGAGGACGCATAGGGGTCAGCCGCCACTCAGAAGGCTCAATTTCATTGCCCGCATCTTCTGCCGGTCGATCCAGCGGGCAATGCGCTGGCGCGGCGAATAGAATGCCGCGCTTCGCCCTTTTTCAAAGCGCGCGCTGCCGATGTCCGAATCAACGAACTCCTCGATCACAGGGGCGGGGAACAGCGCCAAATTGCGGATTCCGTGCTCCCAGCTACGATCCATCTGATCGTCAATGGGGCGCTGAATGGTAGAGCAGGCCTCGATCAAGGCGCGGGCGCCGCTTCGGGTAATGGCATAGGCCTGCGTGCCATAGGCGTGGCCCACATATTCCACCACGCTGCGGGAATGCTGCAGGAAATCGCGCTGGATGGTCCGGCTGAAGACCGGCAACTTGGCGTAAAGGCGCAGATAGGGCATGTTCAGCGCAGACAGGTCCGTCGCCGCCAGAGCGGCAAGGAACGCCCAGTCGACGATCGTATCATCCTCCAGCACGATACATTGTGGAATGCCGCGCAGGACCATTTCCCGCCAGATTGAATAATGACTGGAATAGCAGCCGATCTCGCCCTTGGTAAGCTGCCGCCCCTTGTTCCGCTCCACCGCCTCCGCATCATAAACAAGCCCCTCGGCCAGTTCCGTGCAGGCATTGAAGAAGCGCCAGGGCACGCCCGCCTTCTGGGCGCGGGCCGCGAAGGCTTTGCGCCGCTCGGTGGCCTTGGCCATCGACACGACCATCACCGGACATGAGGAATCTACGTCTGCCATATGCCTACGCCGATGCTGCTAACCCTTTATCGTTATCCGGGGACCTAATGCACCGGTTGCGACCCGTGCGATCCAAGTGGTAGGAATCAAATAGGATTTTGCGCCGCAGCGCAAGCACAGCGTCCGAAGTGAGTAGGCTTATTGCGGTACATGGAGAGAATAAGGCGACGGGTGAAGTGCCAATTGGGCCGTCCAAACGGCTCAGCGAGTTAGGTGCCCGGTTTATCCGTGACTGCCCGGTGGGCCGCTTGACGGCTGCGGAACGGTGCGCAAGCCTTGCCGCAACGCAACAAAGCGCCCCCCGGTTTGTTACAGGCTTCATTATGCACGATCCGATTATCAGCGTCATTGTTCCGGTCTGGAATAGCCCAGGCCTCCTCCGTCGCTGTCTCGATGCTCTGGAGGGACAAAGTTTCGCGCGCGACAAATTTGAAATCATCGTCGTGGACAATGGTTCCACGGACAACACCGCCGATGTGGCGCGGTCGGTTCCCGGCGTGATCGTCCTTCGAGAGGATCGCCCCGGCTCCTATGCTGCGCGCAATCGCGGGCTTCAGCATGCCCGGGGCCTCTATATCGCCTTTACGGATGCGGACTGCCTGCCAGCGCCCGACTGGCTTGAACGGGCGCTTACCGCCGCCGGTCAACATCCTGACGCGGGCGTTCTTGCCGGCCGTATCGACCTTTTCGAGGAAGGCGAGGCCGAGGGGCCGGTCTTCACCGATTATGAGCGGCTTTTCAGCTTCCCCCAGGCCCATGCCGCGCGGGGAAATTGCGCCACCGCAAACTGGGTAAGCCGCAGGACCGTGTTCGAGGAGCTTGGCGGCTTTGATGAGCGGCTGAAATCTGGAGGCGACCGTCAGATGGCGCTTCGCATCCGCGAGGCGGGCCTGCCCCTCATTCACGTGCCGGAAATGCAGGTGCTGCATCCAGTCCGCGCCTCGCGCGGCAGCCTAGTCCAGAAGCGGCGGCGCCTTAGCGGGGGGCGCTGGGACAGGACTGGAAGGCCCGGACGTTTGCTCCGGGTGATTGCCGTTACTCTCTATGATACCGGCCGCCGCCTTCGCCGGGCAGCATTGGCTCCGGGGCTGACATTGCGGCGCAGGCTGGCTGTGATGCGGCTGACGGTGGAACTTTCAATGGTAGCCACGCTTGAATTTTGGCGCCTCTTCCGGGGGCAGGCAGCAGTGAGAGACTAGGAAAAAGCTTGATATGACGCCACCGCAATTTTCGGTCATAATGCCGCTCTACAACAAGGGCCCCCATATTGCGGAATCAGCGGCATCGGTCTTGGGGCAGACGCTCTCGCCGCTGGAGCTCATCATCATCGATGACTCCTCGACCGATGGCGGGCGCGAAACCGCTGCCGCTATCGATGACCCGCGCGTCCGGCTGCTGGACCGGCCGGTGCCCGGCCCCGGAGGCTATGCCGCACGCAATCTTGGCATTCTGGAAGCGCGGGGAGACTGGATCGCCTTCCTGGATGCAGACGACCTTTGGAGCGCGAACCATCTGGAGCTGCTGTCAAAGGCCATAGCCGACGCGCCCAATGCAGGCGCGGCCGCCACCCGGTTCGACCATGTCTTCGAGGACCGCCGCCAGCCCCAGCGCATCGCGCGTCGGCTGGAGCAAGGCGGAGTGTTGAACTTCCGGCAATTTCTGGAAGCGTGGCTGGAGGTACGGGAATGCCCGCTCTGGACCGGCGCTATCGCCTTCCGCCGGGATTTGCTGATCGAGGCGGGGCTGTTCCCGGAGGGCCGGGCCGTAAGGGGCGGTGACAAGGATTTGTGGCTGCGCGTCATGCGGCTTACCCGTCTTACTTATGTGCCGGTGAGGAGCGCGGAGTTCAGCCGGGAATCGGTGAACAAGGTGAGCAATTCCACCAGCACGCTCGCTCCGCCCTGTCTGGTGGAGACCGCCCGCGCGCTGATGCGTGAGGCTCCATCCGATGAACGAAAGCTGCTGCGGCGTCTCATCAACCAGGAAATCAGCCATTATGCGCGCTATTCCATGAAGGGCGCCGGGCGGATCAATATTCCCATGGGCCATGTCGCCATGCCGGAAGGAATTCCCACGCTGGCCCTGCTGATGGCCGCCCGCTGGCTGCCCCCCTCCTTCCGCCAGGCGGGACATGGCTTTGCCCGGAAACTGCACATGCAGCGGCAGATAGCGGCGCGTTAAACCATCG
>NZ_DATEMB010000023.1:0-3087 GCF_035276005.1 Rhizorhapis sp. | reverse complement strand
GTTTCGGCAAGCTGCCGCGTCAGCCTGTCCAGAAAGTCGCTGGACAGGGCGGGATGGGAAGATGCCGGAACACCGGCTAGCGATACTGGTTGGCTGGCCATGGTCTTCAGCCTCTCTTGGGAATGAAGGAATTGAACCGCGTGTCCCAAAGCGGACGGACATCGACGGCTTTGGGCAGCAATTTCTGCCGGAAGAAGATATCGGCGACCTTCTGCTGCGAAGCGATGGCCTCTTCCGTCACCGGACGCAGTTCATAGCTCGCGCTTTGGCGCCGGAACTGGTCGAGCACATAGGCGCGCGGCACGCCGATATCCTGGGCGACGACCCCGGCCCATTGGTCCCGGTTCGCGGCCGCCCAGCCAAAGGCTTTCTGCACCAGCCCCAGATAGTCCCCGATGATCTTTGCCTTTTCCGGATCAGCGAGCGCATCGACATGGGCGGCGACCAGATAGTTGCCGGACAATATGCCGTACGCCGTTTTGAGGATACGTGCCCCTTCGGTCGCGATCACCCGCTGGATCGGGAAGCCGAAGATCGCCCAGGCATCGAGCGCGCCTTGAGAAAATGCAGCCGCGCCGTCGGACACGCCCATGGCAACGGGCGTGATGTCGTGCCAATCAAGGCCAACCTCCTCCAACATGCGGATCAGGAAATATTGGGACGTGGTCGCGCGGACATAGCCGACGCGTTTGCCCTTCAGGTCCGCGATCGTGCGCGCCTTCGAACCCTTGGGCACCATCACCGCCTGATTATTGACATCTCCGTGCAGGATCGCGATCTGGCGAAAGCTCTGAATGGTCGAAGCGGCGGCGAAGATCGGCGGAATCTCGCTCATGCCGCCATAGTCCAGGGAACCGCCGTTGAGCGCCTCCACCACCAGATGACCGGATTGGAAATCGCTATAGGCGAGGTCAAAGCTTTCCGGCCTGATGCCCGCCGCCTTGAACAACAGCCTTGTGTCGGTCTCACCCCTGCCGGTGATCGCGACCCGCAATTTGGGGCGGCCTGCCGTCCCCGCGCCGCATCCGGCGAGCATGAGACAGGATGTGGCGCCTGCGCCTAGGAACAGTCGACGGGACAGCATGTCAGCGGCCACCGCCGCTTTGTCCGGATGAGCGCTCAAACAGGATCACATGGGGATCGCGGAGGAATTCGCGCCGGGCGGCGTCGCGGAGCTTCACCCATGTCCCTAACAGGGAACGTAAGAAACGCATGTTCGTCCTTTCATTAGGCCTAAATTTCTAGTTATTAAGTAGAGATATGTCCCACAAGCAATGCTCCACCAACCATTAGAAATGCTTGATCCATGCTGAAGGTCGATCATGTCGCAATTATCGGTGGCGGGTTCAGCGGTGCGCTGCTGGCCATCAATCTGTTGCGCCACGGCAATATCCGCGTCACGCTGGTCGAGCGACGGCTGGACAGGCTGGGGCGCGGCCTGGCCTATGGCGCGGCTCAAGCCGACCATATACTCAATGTCCGGGCCGCGAATATGAGCGCCCTGCCCGACCAGCCCGGCCATTTCGTCGATTGGCTCAGCACGAACGGACTGGGCAATGAGGGCAGCTTCGCCACGCGCCACGACTATGGCAGCTATCTCTGCGCGATGCTGGAGGCGGCGCGGAATGCGGTTGGCGAAAGACTGACGCTCCGCACGGATGAGGCAATGGACGTCAAGCCGGCGGCCAGAGGAGCCTATGTGGCTCTGAAATCCGGAACCACCGTCGCGGCCGATCTGGTCGTGATCGCCCCCGGAAACTTGCCTCCGCACGACCTGGGGGCCTTCGTGGACATGTCTCGTCCACTCTACTTCAACGACCCCTGGGCCACCGACATTTCCAATGGTCTGGACAAGCATGAGACCGTCTTGCTGCTCGGCAGCGGCCTGACGGCGGTGGATTGCGCCCTCAGCCTGGACGGGACCGGTTTCCGCGGGCGCATCATTGCCTTGTCACGCCGGGGGCTCGTCCCTCACGCCCATGCTCCCGCGCCCGCCTTCTCCGCGCGCAACGACAGTCCGGGCGGCAGCGCATCGGTCCTGGTTCGGGCTGTTCGCCATCGCGCGGTCGAAATCGGCTGGCGCAATGCCGTGGATGAATTGCGCCCCTTCACCCAGGATTTATGGCGTGGCGCTAACCTGGTCGAACGCCGCCGTTTCCTGCATCATCTGCGACCCTATTGGGACGTACATCGTCACCGGATCGCGCCGCAGGTCGCCGCGCGGCTCGACAGGTTGCGCGATCAGAAACGGCTGGAGATCATCGCGGCAAAGATCGTGAGGGCAACGGCGGCCGAAGGGTGCCTGACGGTCGAGATCCGGCGGCGCGGCAGGGACGCAACCGAAGTGCTGCGCATCGCCCGTACGGTGAATTGTACAGGGCCGCTGGGCGACCTACGGCGAACCACCGAACCACTGTTACGAACATTGTCGAGCCGCGGCGAGATAAGAGCCGATCCGCTGGCCATCGGCATCGATGTCGACCGCCAGTGCCGCGCCATTGCCAGCAACGGCGACCCCCAGGAAAGGCTGTATGTCGTGGGGCCGATGACCCGTGGCGCCCACTGGGAAATCGTGGCCGTGCCCGATATTCGCCGGCAAGTCTGGACGCTCGCCCGTCTCCTCACCAACGCCCACTGGGTGGAAGCCGAAGGCTTGTAACGAGGCATCACAGGGTCTGAGAGTCCTCTCTGATTGGGGCGTTTTGGGTCAAGCTGTTTCCTCGTATTCGTGACCGTACCCATGGATCACTCGCTTCTCTCCGCGGTCAGCGCTGGGCTGCCGCATAATGGGGTCAGGAGAGCGGGATGCCTCAAGCTGTTTCGCGACCTTCAGCAAAGCCGAGGATCCGGACTCTCTGAGGTGGCCTCGCCTTCTTGGACAGGTTGGCGGCTAAGTTAAGCTCATCCTGGTTGTCGTTCATGCCGCCATTTGGGTGATCAAATCCTGGGGGGGCATGCCCCCCAGGATTTGAAGCGCCGATTTGCCCATATGCCTCGGCTGGGGTTTTGCCCGCAAGGCGTGAATGAGGACGATGGTTGTCATAATAGGCGAACCATCGGCCAAGGCCGGCACGCAGTTCAGATCCG
>NZ_DATEMB010000022.1:0-15755 GCF_035276005.1 Rhizorhapis sp. | reverse complement strand
TCCCCTGAAGGGGAGGGGGGAAAGGCGGTCGTGCATCGGATGGAGCGCCTTGGCTCCGGTGAGATCAGTGCCCGGAATCTCTTTTAGAATTTCAACTTCAGGATTGTAGCGTTGATTACATTCAATGAGTTGGCTTGTGACAAATGCCACAATACGCGCCTTCAAAGCGTTAAGTAGAGGCTTGGCAACCACATAGTCTCGTTCAATGACTTTGCGGATACTCTCTTGTTCGAGCCCCTCAAATATATCCCGGTTGTCGCCCAACTCCCTTTTACCGCTCACGCCTTTTGAAAGGCGAAACCGCACATATTCAATCTCCTCCCCATAAGCGATGCCCTGGTTCACAGGGATCGTCCACGGGGTCGTCGTCCAGATCACCGCATACGCACCGACCAGTTCCGGCGCGTTCGGCGCTTCGACGATCTCGAACGCAACGTCGATCTGCGTTGAGGTCACGTCCTCATATTCGACCTCGGCTTCGGCGAGCGCGGTTTTTTCCACCGGCGACCACATCACCGGCTTCGCGCCGCGATAGAGCTGGCCGCTCTCGGCGAACTTCAGCAGTTCGGCGACAATCGCCGCCTCCGCCTCATATTTCATGGTGAGATAGGGATCGTCCCAGTCGCCCATGACGCCAAGGCGCTGGAACTGTTCCTTCTGCACGCCCACCCATTTGTCGGCATAGGCGCGGCACTGGGCGCGGAATTCCTGGGGGGGAACCTCGTCCTTGTTCTGCTTCTTCTTGCGATATTCTTCCTCGATCTTCCATTCGATGGGAAGGCCGTGGCAGTCCCAGCCGGGGACATAGGGCGCGTCCTTGCCCAGCAGGCTTTGGCTGCGGACGATGATGTCCTTCAGCACCTTGTTCATCGCATGGCCCATATGGATGTCGCCATTGGCATAGGGAGGGCCGTCATGGAGGATGAAGCGCTCGCGCCCCTTGCGCGTCTCACGCAGCTTTTCATAGACGCCGATCTTCGCCCAGCGCGCGGCAATCGCTGGTTCCTTTTGTGCAAGGCCGGCTTTCATCGGAAAGTCGGTGACGGGCAGGAAGACGGTGTCTTTGTAGTCAGGTGCGTCGGTCATCGGGCTCGAATTCTTGTTTTACGCTCCCGCTGGTCCCGAGCGAAGCCGCGGGATCAGGGGAGCGGTGAAATCAGGCACGGCCTTAGGGCAGGCGGGGCGTGGCTGCAAGGATTTGCCGCGCATGCTCACAATCGCGGGCGATTTGCGCCGTGAGTTCCTCGATGCTGTCGAACTTGGCTTCGGGGCGCAGATATTGGATGAATTCAATTTCTACGGTCTGCCCATAAAGATCTTCGGAGAAGTCGAAGAAATAGGGCTCCAGCAGCTCTTTGGGAGGCTCGAACATGGGACGGATGCCAAGATTTGCAACGCCATCCACGATCCGGCCGCCGGGGAGGCAGCCCCTTATGGCGTAGATGCCATAGGCAGGGCGCAGATATTTGCCCATGTCGATATTGGCGGTGGGATAGCCGATGTCGCTGCCCACCTTGTCCCCATGCTGCACCATGCCCTCGACAGCAAAGGGGCGGGTCATGAACTGAGCCGCCGTGGCGCAATCCCCGGTCTGCAGAGCCTCACGGATACGGCTGGAGGACACGATCTCTCCATCGAGCAGCACCGGCTCCACCGCTTCCGTGCGGAGCCCCAGGCTTTGACCTTTCTGCGTGAGCAGGCCGACATTCCCGCCGCGCCCTTTGCCAAAGGTGAAGTCCGTTCCGGTCACGACGCCTGCCGCATGATAATCATCGATCAGGGACTGGACGAACGCTTCGGCGGATGTAGCTGCAAGCTTGTCATCGAAGTGGAAAACCAGCATGGCATCTGCGCCAGCCTCCCCGAATATCCGCTGCCGCTGGTCGAGGGTGGTCAGGCGAAAGGGCGGCAGGTTGGGAAAGAAATGGCGTACCGGATGCGGGTCGAAGGTCGCGATGATGGCCGGGCGGCCTTCTGCCTTGGCCCATTCCACCGCTCTTCCGGCCACCGCTTGGTGACCCAGATGAAATCCGTCGAAATTACCCAGCGCGACAATGGCCCCGCGAAGATGTGGCGGCACTGCCGAGCCGCTGTCCAGCCGCTCCATGTTACGGGCCTATAAGATGTTCCGCACGGCCGTTCAATCCGCGCGGCGCAGGGTGACGAAACTATAGCCAGGCCGTCCGCCTTCGGCCGGGTGATCTTCTCGCGCGATTTCCGTCCATTGGGCCGGAGCGAAAGGCGGGACCATTATGTCACCTTCCGGCTCGGCATGAACCTCGGTCAGTTCGATGCGGTCGGCGCGCGGCAGGAACAGTTCGAATATGTCCGCTCCTCCGATCACTGAGATATGCGGGGCGTTGGCGTGGGAAATGGCTTGCTCGACGCTATGTACGACCTCCGCACCTTCCTCTTCCCATTCAGAATCGCGGGTAAGGACTATGTGGCGGCGTCCCTCCAGCAGTCCGGGCAAGCTGTCAAAGGTCTTGCGTCCCATGATCATGGGTGTGCCCTGGGTCAGCGTCTTGAAACGCCTGAGATCGGCGGGAATGTGCCAGGGAAGCTTGCCGTTGCAGCCGATAACTCCATTGTCTGCGCGGGCGAGAAACAGGACGACTTCGGGGCGGTTCATCGGCATTATGCTGTTTCTCGTCCTTCCGTCACTTTATGCCGTGCTGCTGCGGCGTTGAAGACGGGCGTAGCCCAACGCAGAAGCATGCGCAAATTCACAAGAACAGTCGTGTCACATGCCCCATTTTCCGCCCCGGCCTTCCTTCACCCTTGCCATATAGGTGGAGGTGATTTGAAGGGTCGGCGAGGATTTTTCCGGCATCCTCCACCTCATCGCCGATGAGGTTGCGCATCTCCACCTTGGCGGCGGCAAGACGGGTGTCGCCCAGTGGAAGGCCGCAAATGGCGCGGATATGGTTTTCGAACTGGCTGGTGATCGCGCCTTCGATCGTCCAATGGCCACTATTGTGGACGCGGGGCGCCATCTCGTTGAAGACCGGGCCATCCTTTCCCGCGAAGAACTCCAGCGTCAGAACCCCGACATAATCCAGCGCCTCGGCGACCTTGGCTGCCAAAGTCCTGGCTTCCTCCGCCTGTGCGGCGACGATCGGACCCGCCGGAACCGTGGAAAGCGCCAATATGCCATGTTCATGCACATTGTCGGGACAGTCCCAATAATGGATTTCGCCGTCCACTGCCCGGGCCAGGATCACTGAAAATTCCCGGTCGAAGCGGACGAAGCCCTCGAGGATGGCGGGTTGCCCCGCAATGGCGGTCCAGGCAGGGCTCGCCTCGTCCGCCTTCATGATGCGGGCCTGTCCCTTGCCATCATAGCCAAGCCGGCGGGTCTTGAGGATGGCAGGCGTGCCGATGGCGGCAATGGCGGCGTCCAGTTCTTCCCGGTTTCCGACGCTTGCCCAGGGCGCCGTGCGGCCGCCAAGCGCGCCGACAAAGCTCTTCTCCGCTTCCCTGTCCTGCGCAATTTCGAGGGCCTGGACGGACGGGCGGACTATCGCTTCTTCGCTGAGCGCCACCAGCGGGGCGTGATGGATATTCTCGAACTCATAGGTGACGACGTCCACGGACGCTGCAAAGGCCCGCAGGGCGGCAATGTCGTCATAGCTCCCGCGCGTCCATTCAGCAGCCACCTCGGCGGCAACGCTCACCGCTTCGGGCGCATAGATGTGGCAGCGATAGCCAAGCTGCGCAGCCGCCACGGCAAGCATCCGGCCAAGCTGGCCGCCGCCCAGAATGCCGATTGTGGAACCTGGCGGAAGTGCGCTCATTCAGGTTCCACCGCAACATCCGCTGTCTGCTTTTCGCGCCATGCGTCGAGCCGCTGCGCAAGCGCATCGTCTCCGGTGGCCAAAATCGCCGCAGCCATCAGACCTGCATTGATCGCGCCGGGCTTTCCGATGGCGAGCGTGCCCACAGGAATGCCGCCGGGCATCTGAACGATCGAAAGCAGGCTGTCCATGCCCTTCAGCGCCTTTGACTCGACAGGAACGCCTAGCACGGGAAGGCGGGTCATGGATGCCGCCATGCCCGGCAGGTGCGCCGCCCCGCCTGCGCCTGCAATAATGACCTTCAGGCCTCTGGTGGCGGCATTGCGGGCGTAATCATAAAGCCGCTCGGGCGTGCGGTGGGCGGAGACGACCTTGCATTCATGCGGCACATTCAGTGCCGTCAGCACGTCGGCTGCATTCGACATGGTCTCCCAGTCGGAGCGGCTTCCCATGATGATGCCGACCAGCGGTTTCGTTTGCGTCATGTCGCTTCCTGGCCTGCCGCGCCCAATGCGCGGAGAGAGAAGCGATGGCTCTTAACCCTGCTCTTTCGCAGGGGCAATGGGCTATGCGGTTGCCAGCCAAATATTGCTTGTAGCGGCAGCGGGCTAGAAATAAATTAACCAAGTCGGGGTATGGAGGTGCAGCTCCATGTGGGGATTGGGTTGTGCAAAGCCTGAAAATCAAAAAACTGGCGCCGGCAGACGACGCTGATAGAATTCGTGCGCTCGAAGGTCAGGTCGCTGCTCTAAGGCGCGAACTGCTGTCGCTTCGCATTGCCAATGCCGAGTTGGAGCGCGTGGTCGAACGGGATACGCTGACGCCGCTCTACAACCGCCGCTACCTGATCAATGCAGTAAATAACCGCCTGAAGCGGCTGGGCCGTTATGGAACGCGCTCGATCCTGGTCTTTGTTGACGTGGATGGCTTGAAGTCGATCAACGACAGCCAGGGTCATTGCGCGGGCGATTTTGCCCTGATCCATATCGCCACGCTCCTCTCCGCCAATGTCAGGGCGACCGACATCGTCGCGCGCATCGGCGGAGACGAATTCGCGCTGATTCTCGAAGAACTGACCAGGGAAGAGGCAGTGGCGAAGCTGGAGGGCTTGCGCACCGTGATTGCGGAGACACCCTGCGAGTTCAACGGGAACAGGCTCAGCCTTGGCGCCTCCTTCGGCATGGCCGTAATGATGGAAAGCGACACCGACGAATCCCTGGTCGCGCGGGCCGACGCCGACATGTATGGGCAAAAGCGCCAGGCGCGGGGGCGGCGGGTCAATTGATTATTGCAGCTTGATCATCAACTGGAAATTTAAGCTTTCTCCAGCGTGCATTGCAGCGGGTGCTGATTTTCCCGCGCGAAATCCATGACCTGATTCACTTTTGTCTCGGCGACTTCATAGCTGAAGATGCCGCATATCCCGACGCCCCGCTGGTGGACGTGAAGCATCACGCGGGTCGCCTCCTCCATGTCCATCTTGAAGAAGCGCTGGAGCACAAGGACGACAAACTCCATCGGCGTATAGTCGTCGTTCAGCATCAGCACCTTATATGGAGAAGGCTTCTTGGTGCGAGTGCGGGTGCGGGTCGCGACGCCCAGATTACTGCCGTCGTCATCGCCCTTGCGAGTCGCCATCATGGCGGGGCGGAAAAATATGTCACTGATTTGGTGCATGCGTCCCGCACGATATGGCAAGCGCAGGGCGTAGGGCAAGAGGGCTCGACCCATAGAAAATGAGATTCGACGAATAAAAAAGGCCGCGCCAGAGGGCGCGGCCTTTTTCTGTTTCAGCCTGAGCCTATCAGGCGGTGAAGGTCTTCACCTTTTCCGAAACCACGGCAACGCGGGTCGAGATCGGCTGAACCACATCGCCAGCAAGCTTCAAGATGGCTTCGCTGTTCTTCGAAGCTTCGGATGCGAAGCTGTCGAAGGCGCTGGAGAAGAACTCGCTCTGGAGCTGGAAGAATTCGGTCGGCGACTTGACGGACGCGAAGCTCTTGATGGTGGAGGTAGCCTTCTCAAAGCTCCGGCGGCTGTAGTCGGCCGCTTCCTGACCGAAGGACTCTGCGCCCTTGGCGGCAATCTTGCCCGATTCGACAAGAGCTTCGACATTGCCCTTGGTCAGCTCATTCACTTCCTCAACGATCTTGCTGCTCTTTTCGACAGCAGCCTTGGCCTTCTCGTTGAAATCGCCGAAAAACGCCTGGAACTTTTCCTTGGCGTCGGCAGCAACCTTCTTCGTCGTCTCAATTGCGTCGGTCATTATGGTCGTTCCTTCTTCTGCTGCGGCCGGGATGGGGTCCGTCAGTTTCGCCGGCTCTTCCTTGATGGGCTTGGAAGCAGCTTCAATGGCCGATGTGACCTCTTCTGCTGCGGCCTTTGCCACTTTGGGGGCAGCTTCGACGGCTTTGATGACCGGCTCGGCTGCGGTAATTTCCTTGGCTGGCTCCGGCGCTGGCGGCGGTGCAGCGGCTTCCTTCACCACTTCCTTTGCCGGAGGCGCCGGGGGGCTCTCGGTCTTGCTGGCCACGGGAGGCCTGGGAGCGGGCGAAGGGGCCGCTACTTTCTTCTCCGGCAGCGGTGCTGCTTTCGGGCCCTCTGCAACCTTCTTGTCCGGCTGGGTCTTCTTCGGTTGGGACTTGGGCGGTGTTTCTGCCATCGAGCTTCCCTTCCATTCTTGCTGCAGTGCACAATATTGGATTCGCAGGCGAAATGCAAGCTATTTTTGTGCGATGCAACAGAAGTGTAACAAAGCTGGAAAACTTTTGCTTAACGCGATTTTACGTAACGTCCCGGCGCCTCTTCCAGAGCAGGAAGGCTGCCCGATCCGGGAACCCTCGGGCCTGTTGCCCGGAGCGACTCATTGCCCATTGCTTCTATCCAATCGAGCCAATCGGGCCACCAGCTTCCGGGTGTCTCTTTCGCACATGCAACAAAATCCGCGAGCGAGGAGGCTTTCTTCTCGCACGTCCAATATTGGTATTTGCCGGAGCTCGGCGGATTGACCACGCCAGCGATATGACCCGACCCGGCGAGCACGAAACGCAGCGGCCCGGAAAAATGTTCCGTTATTTTCCAGACACTTTCGGGCGGTGCGATATGATCTTCCCGGCCGGCCTGCACATAGCTCGGAGTTTTTACCTTGCGCAGGTCGAGCGGCGTGCCGTCGACCGACATGGCGCCGGGCTGGACAAGCTTGTTGTCCCGGTAAAGATCGGTGAGATAGTCCTGATGCCACTTGGCAGGCAGATTGGTGGTATCGCCGTTCCAGTACAGCAGGTCAAAGGGCGGATAATCCTGTCCCAGCAGATAATTGTTGACGACATAGTTCCAGATCAGGTCCCGCCCGCGCAGCAAATTGAACGTGGCGGCCATATAGCGCCCGTCCAGATAGCCTTCGGGTGACAGTGTCTTTACGAGCTTGAGCACCTCGTCATCGATGAAAAGGCTGAGGTCTCCGGCCTTGGTGAAATCGACCTGCGCCGTGAAGAAGGTCGCGCTCTTCACCTTGGAGGCCTGCTTGCGGGCCGCGAGCAGGGCCAGAGTCGCCGCCAGCGTCGTGCCCGCCACGCAATAGCCGATTGTGTGGACGCTCTCGACATCCAGCAGCTCGCAGACCGTGTCGATCGCATCCATCTGGCCTTTGAGGATGTAGTCGTCCCAGATGACGTCCTTCATGCTCGCGTCGGCAGATTTCCAGGACACCACGAAAACCGTCACGCCCTGCGCAACCGCCCAGCGAATGAAACTTTTTTCGGCGCTGAGATCCAGGATGTAGAAACGGTTGATCCAGGGCGGAAAGATGATGAGGGGCGTCCGCAGCACTTCCTTTGTGACCGGCTCATATTGGATCAGCTGATAGAGCGGCGTTTCCTTGATCACCTTGCCGGGGGTGGCCGCGATATTGCGCCCGACCTCGAAAGCGGTGCGGTCGGTATGAGTCAGTTGCCCCTGATCCAGATCGTTGAGCAGATTCTTGAGGCCCCGAACCAGATTCTCCCCATTGGTCTCGATCGTCTTTTCCAGGACCAGCGGATTGGTAAGGGCGAAGTTACTTGGGCTCATCGCGTCGATGATGTTCCGGGTGGCGAAGCGAAGTTGATCCTTTTGCTTCGGCTGTACGCCATCCACCGTATCCACCAGACGCAACATATAGTCGGCCGTCAGCAGATAGCTTTGGCGGATAAGGTCGAAGAAGGGATCCTTTTGCCATTGCGCGCCGGAAAAGCGCCGGTCCTTGAGAGCCGGGATCGCCTGGGCCTCCGAGGAAGGCTTTCCGGCGCTGTCGAGGAAGCGCTGCCAAAGGGTGACTGCGTCCGACCAGAATTGGGACTGAAGCTTGCCTGCGGCCTCGGGATCAAGAGGGGGAGGGATGTTGGGCGCCTTCTCGGCCTCCGCCTTGGCCATCAGCTTGGCATTATGTTCAAGGATAAGCTGCTGCGCCTGACCGATGACTCGCGTCCAATGCTGCATCTGCTCCAATGTGGGGATCGCCTTTTGAAGCAGGTCCGCTTCGCTGGAAGGCTGCTTCACATGGGCGTCGCTCATCTGGCCTCTCCTTCATCCTTGTCCAACTTCTTCGCTGGCATGGCTTATGAAGCCAGTATATATGCCCCTTCAGCGCGATCCAAGAGTTTATATTGCGCTGCAACAAGAATCCTCCAATGGAGAAAGCAAAAGGAATGTGCCGATAATGTCCGAGGAATTTTACCGCATCAAACGCCTGCCCCCCTATGTCATCGCCGAAGTGAATGCGATGCGGGCGGCGGCGCGAGCGGCGGGTGAGGACATTATCGATCTCGGCATGGGCAATCCCGACCTGCCGCCGCCAGAGCATGTGATCGAGAAGCTTTGCGAGGTTGCGCGCAAGCCCGACGCCCATGGCTATTCAGCGTCAAAGGGTATTCCCGGCCTCCGCCGCGCCCAGGCGAGCTATTATGCCCGCCGTTTCGGCGTCGAGCTTGATCCCGAAAGCGAAATCGTCGTCACGCTGGGTTCGAAGGAAGGTCTCGCCAACCTCGCCCAAGCCATCACGGCACCGGGCGATGTGGTGCTGGCGCCCAACCCCAGCTATCCGATCCACACCTTCGGTTTCATCATCGCAGGCGCGACCATACGTTCCGTGCCGACGACCCCGGATGAGAATTACTGGCGCTCGCTGGACCGGGCCATGGCGTTCACTGTGCCGCGGCCATCCATTCTGGTGGTGGGCTATCCCTCCAACCCGACGGCGGAAGTCGTCGACCTCGCCTTCTATGAGCGGCTGGTTGCCTGGGCTAAGGAGAATCAGGTCTGGGTGCTCTCCGATCTCGCCTATAGCGAGCTTTATTATGACGATTGCCCCACGCCTTCTATCCTTCAGGTGCCAGGTGCCAAGGACGTCGCGGTCGAGTTTACGTCGATGTCGAAGACCTACTCCATGGCCGGATGGCGCATGGGCTTTGCGGTTGGCAATAAAAAGCTGATCGCGGCGCTGACGCGGGTGAAGAGCTATCTCGACTATGGTGCTTTCACGCCCATTCAGGCGGCGGCGGTGGCAGCGATCAACGGGCCGCAGGACATCGTCGAAAAGAACCGCCAGCTTTACAAGAAGCGGCGGGACGTTCTGGTCGAGAGCTTCGGCCGTGCCGGATGGGAAATTCCGCCTTCGCGCGCGTCCATGTTCTGCTGGGCGCCTTTGCCCCCGGCTCTCGCGCATCTTGGCAGCCTGGAGTTTTCAAAGCAGCTCCTCACCCATGCCGGAGTCGCGGTCGCTCCGGGCGTTGGTTATGGTGAGGATGGCGAGGGCTATGTCCGCATCGCCATGGTAGAGAATGAGCAGCGCATCCGCCAGGCGGCGCGCAATGTGCGACGCTATCTTCAGAGCATGGGGGTGAATACCCCCTCTGCGAAGGTGGAGTAATGATGAGGGTCTCCTCCTAGAGGGGAGGAGACCCTGTTCCGGCTGCAAACGGTCGAAATCGGATCTAAATCCCATCGACATCCTGCCGCTTTTGGAAATGGGCTGATCCCTCACTAATCATGAGGGCCAGTTGTGAGACGGCATGCCGGTTCGGGAATAGTTCCGCCCTATAGACGTGCTGGAAGCAAGCCTCGGCGCGTTCTCCTGCTGCTGTCTTTGGCAGGCCTTGTCCTCGGTTACCATTTCGCCCTGCTCGCTCCGCATGCAGTGGTGCCATTGCTGGTCCCGGTTGCGGTTCTGGCGGGGCTGGTGATCTGGGCCCTGCCCAATATGCGATCCGCACCGGAAAAGCCGCTTTCCTCATTGCTGCTCGCTTTCCTGGTCGCACTGCCGCTCTGGCCCAACTATCTGGCGATCGCGCTGCCGGGCCTCCCATGGATTACAGTCCTCAGGATCATCAGTGGCCCAATGATCCTGCTGCTTCTGATCTGCCTATCGGTATCCCCCGTCTTTCGGCAGCGCATGGCTGAGAGCGCCGCGGCGATTGCGCCTGTGCCTAAGCTGCTAATGGTATTGGTGTTGCTGCAGACTGCCTCACTGGCGCCTGCAATCCTGACCGGCGGAGGCGTTGGCGAATCGATTGAAGCGCTGGTCCTTGCTCAAATGAACTGGACGGCGATCTTTTTCTTGAGCGCTTACATCTCCCTTCGGCCCGGATGGCCGCTTCATGTGGTATATGCGCTGATTGCCGTTGCCGCGCTTCTCTGCCTGGTGGGGATACAGGAAGCACGCCTTGGCGCCGTACCATGGGCGGGGCACATTCCCGCTTTTCTCAAGATCGAAGATCCGCTCGTGCAGCGCGTGCTCGGCGGCAGCGCGCGAGCGGCGACCGGCATTCATCGGGTCCAGGCCACTTATACCACCAGTCTTGGTTTTGCGGAGTTTCTGGCGCTGGTGACGCCCTTCATCCTGCACATCGCCGTCAGGGGAAAGCGCTTCTGGGCCCGGCTGGCCGCGATCGCCTTCCTGCCTTTGCTGTTCTGGGTCATCATGCTCACGGACTCGCGGCTCGGCGTGGTGGGCTATCTGCTCTCCTGCCTCTTCTACCTGTTCATTCACGGCATGCTGAAATGGCGCAGCGATAAACGCAGCCTGATTGGACCGGCGATCGTCCTCAGTTATCCGGCGCTCTTTGCGGGCTTCCTCATCTCCACTTTCTTCGTGCCGCGCCTCAGCCGGATGGTCTGGGGCGGCGGGGCGGCGAGCTACAGCACGCAGGCGCGAATCGATCAATGGGACCGGGGGCTGGACCTGCTTGCCGCCAATCCGCTGGGCTACGGGATCGGACGGGGCGGAATAACGCTTGGTTATGTCAATCAAGCGGGGCAGGGGACGATCGACAGCTATTTCCTGCTGATCCTGCTCGAATATGGCGTCATCGGCTTTGCCCTGTTCTTCGGCTTGTTCGCTCTAGCAGTGTGGAAGGGCGCAAAGGCCATTTTCGATTACCGGCCCGGCGGTGAGGAAAGCCTGCTGGTTCCATTGACGATCATCCTGGCCAATTGGATCGTCATCAAGTCGATCTTTGCCCAGCCAGACAATAATCCCATCATCTTCGCGATACTGGGCATGATGTCGGCCCTCATATGGCGCGCCGGCCTCAACGCGCCCAGTCCGGCACGCCTCGCCGGTTCAAGAGGCCGTCTTTCCAACCTGACAGTCCAAAGGCAAATTGCCTGATCGCCCCTTTTCTGAGGAAACGTAGCGCAAGCAGGAACAGGGCGGCGGCCGCCGCGGCCGGAAGCCGGGCCGGGAAGCAGTCGCGGGTGACGAGCATCTTGTTGCGTTCGTCAAGATAGATGGGAAGCCGGGGTCTTCGGCGGACCGACTGCCCCGAACCGGTGCTTGCCCCCTGATTATGGAGTACGCGTGCGCCGGGGGCAAAGCCCAGCTTGAGGCCGCTGCGTCCTGCGCGCAGGCACCATTCCACCTCTTCGCAGTAGAGGAAATAATCTTCGCGCATCGGCCCTGCCTTGTCGCGGAAAGCCCGGCTCACCAGCATTGAAGCGCCCGTGATATAATTGATGCGCTCTTCAATAGCGCTAGGCGAAACCGATGCTTCGAGCTTGCGGCCATGGCCCAGCGACACCGCTCTTGCGAGCCATGGCCGCCAATGTCCGCCATCGGATTGCACAGTACCGTCGGCATAATATTGCGTCCCGCCAGCCGCATCGCAGTCACCTTTGGCAAGGCGCTCCACCAGCGACTCAAGAGCCTGCGGCTCGGGCAAAGTATCCGGATTGAGGATCCACCAGGCATCAGCATCACCGGTCTGCGCCATGGCGATATTGACCCCTGCGGCATAGCCCACATTCCCCGGCGCCTGCACGGCACGCACGGCTTGGCCGCAGGGCAGGGTTCGGGGGAGGGCGCTCAACTCCAGGAAAGCAGCATCACCGCCATTCTCACAGATGATGACTTCGAAATCGCGATGGGTGGAGCTGGCGACGGCGGCAATGCAGCGCTGAATGTCGCTCAGATTGCGAAAGCCGACAATGACAATTGCGACATGCATCAGTCCTTGCCTTCCGCCAGGAACAGATGCCAGGCATTTACAAAGCGCCAGAGCCTCTGCCTGACCAGCATGGAAAGCGCCGCGAAGCGGTCGCTCCGGCGGCGCAGCCTTGCGGTTGTCAGGACGCGGAGGCCATGGGGCAGGATGGAAAGCGGCAGCGCAAAGCTCCGCAGCAACCATTCAACCCGCGGATGTTTCCGCGTAGCAAGAAACCAGGCATAGGTTTCCCGGTCGATCCGGGCGAACTTGCTCCGCAGTTCCGGCCCGGTTCGCCTTGGCGGGTGGGAGACTAAGGCCTCCTTGGCATAGCCCAGCTTCAAACCCATTGCCGTTGCCCTGTGACACCACTCCTTGTCCTCGGAAATATCCGGCTGAAAGGGGCCGACCCGATCAAAATCGGCGCGCAAGCAGAACAGATTGGCGGTGACCGTAAAGCCCTTGGACTTCACATAATCCTCATTGTCGAAGCCGAACACGGTCTCGAAGGCCTCAGCGGGCGTCATCGGTCCCCCATGATCCAGCCGCACCCTCATGCGCCCGCCGACAATGTCGAACCGGTTGAGCGCAGCCACTCCCTTTTCAAGCCAATGCGGATCGGGAAGGCAGTCGCAATCGGTAAAGGCAAGTATCTCGCCGCGTGCGGCTTCAACGCCGCCATTGCGGGCGGGCCCGGCGCCCCGGCGGTGAACCACGACCAGCTTGGCCCGCCGGCCAGTCAGTTTTCCTAGTGCGTCCTTCCCCTGCGGAGAAGCATTGTCTGCAACTATAAGCTCATATTGGCCGCGCGGCAGGCTTTGCTCCTCCAGCGCGGCGAGGCACAGCTTCAGCCGGAGAGGATCATTATAATGGGGAATGATGACGCTGATGCGCGGGGTTCTCACTTGAAGCGTTCCCCTTGCCACGCCTCCAGCATGGCTGCATCGGGATGAAAGAGCATGTCCCGGCGATCGTGCAGCAGCTTGCGCAGATCCGGCGGATCGAGTTCCCACCAACGGCTTTTCTCAACCGCCGCGATCAGGTCTGCCGGAAACCGGTCGCGCAGTTTTCTCGCGGGACTGCCAGCGACCATCGCATAGCGCTCGACATTGCGCGTCACGATTGCGCCCGCGCCGATCACGGCTCCGCGGCCGATGAATTTGCATCCGGGCAGGATCATGGCGTTATGGCCGATCCATACATCATCCTCGATCACTAGCGGGTCGTCGTAGAAAATATCTTCATCCACGACGCCGAACTTTTTTTCATAGAGTACGGGATGGGTCGTAAGCGCGTCGGTTGGGTGATTGATCGGCGCTGAACGGACCGTATTGGCGATGGAGCAATAGCGGCCCACGATGATGGGGCCGGGCATCCGCCACTGGTCGAAGCAGCCATAGGAGTAAAGGCCCACGTCGATGCGGTAACGATCACGGAACCAAGCGCGCAGGGGTGCGCTGGTGAACTGCTCACGCCGCCAGAGGCGAAGCTTCGCTTTTTCGATGAGGGAGCCGAGAAGGCCAGGCATGAAAGGTCCCTGTTGGGCTTGGCTGTTACGGGTGCGGAGTGGTGCGGATTGCTGCGGCCATGTCAACTTGCTTGTGCATCTGACGCCTGAATTTCCTCTTTTTCTGGCCCTCAATTCTCTCTGAATGCGCGGGAAAACTGGTCAGCCAGCGGCTTGGTGAGGAAGGAGAGAAGCGAACGGCTCCCCGTCTGGATGTAGATTTCCGCAGGCATTCCCGGCAGGAGTTCGAGCCCGGCCTTGCTGGAGGCTCCCGGCGAGATGACGATACGGGCAGTGTAGAAGGCCTGGCCGGTGCGCGGGTCGTCGGCGCGTTCGGCCGAAATGAACCGAAGAGTGCCGGATAGATCCGGCGTCGTTTGCCGATTGAGTGAAGGAAAGGTGATGCGCGCCTTCTGCCCCAATTGCAGTTGTTCCCGGTCGGCTGGCGCTATTCGGGCTTCTATGGCCAGCGGCCCGTCAGGGACGATGCGCAGGATGGGCTGCGCCGGCGGGATGAAGCTGCCGCGGGTCGTATAGGCAAGCTGGTCCACGGTACCGCTGGCGGGCGCGCGGATAATGCTGCGATCAAAGCCTTCCGACGCATTGGCGGTCCGTTGCCGTTGTTCGGCAATCTGCTGTTCGGTTTCGGCCAACAACGCGGCGGCCTCGGAACGGCGTTGCTGGACAAGCTGCGTCGATTGCTGGCGGACTTCGGAGATTCGCGCGCGGGTCTGGGCGATGTCGGCCTGAAGCGCGGCGATGCTGCCTTCCAGGCTGACGGCCGTGCGCTCCAGTTCATTCAGCCGGTTGATCGTCACCAGCTTGCGTTCCCAGAGACTATGTACCGCCGCCCGCTCTGGCGCAATCAGGGCCTGTTGCTGACGGTAGGCGGCAATCTGTGCCTCATAGCTGGCAATCTGTTCCTGAAGCTGATCTATGCGCTCAGCAAGCTGGGCCTGCTCGCCGGTCAGAGCCTCCCGGCGAAGCGCGAAGAGGCGGCGTTCACTTTTCATTGCCTCAGGCGCGCGAAGGCCGGGGGGAAAGACCGGACCGCTCCGGCCGTCCCGTTCCGCCTCCAGCCGCGCCCGCTGCGCGAGAAGCTGTTCAAGGTTCATCCTCGTCATGGAAGCACTTACTCCGGCGACCTCAGTGTCGAAACGGATCAGTGCCTCTCCGGCCCTGACGTGGTCGCCTTCCTTCACCAATATGGCGGCGATCACGCCCCCGGTGGGGTGGGAAATGGTCTTCACCTTGCCCGCTACCGCAACTTCGCCCGCTCCGATGACTGCCCCGCTCACCCGAATCAGGCTCGCCGCCAGAAGCAGGCTGACCATCATGGCGCCAAGCAGGCCGGAGGCGATGCGCTGATACCGGCGCAGCGCACCCTGGGGATCGGGCTTTTCGGCGGATAGCGCATCCGCCCGGCGCCAAAAGCGTTCTGAAACCATATATGACCCGCCCTTGGCCGTCCGGCGTTGCTCGGCACAAGCGCACTGGCGCTTTGCCTTTGACTCATGATAGGGCGCGGCCGGCGAGCGGGTATTTTCAGTCTGTTCCATTTCGGTTGAAGTGGGCCATCGACATGGCCGCCGATGCTATAGGTCCAACCCATGAAGTTTGATGACAAGCTGCTGCGGCCCGAGGCAAACAACCTGACACTCGTCCGGCTGGTCCTGGCTTCGGCGGTTATCTATACCCATTGTTTCTGGCTGCTGAGCGGGCGCATGCGTCAGGACGACCTCAGCTTCCTGCTGGGAGAGCCCGTGTCGGTCTATGCCGTGGACGGCTTTTTCTTCCTGAGCGGATTTCTGGTCTATGGCAGCCTCCGGCGTAGCGCAGGCGTGTTCGACTTCCTGCTGGCGCGGCTAGTCCGGCTTTGGCCGGCGCTGGCATTATCTGTGGGGTTGACGGTGTTGGGCGGCTATTTCGTCACCGCTGACCCCCTCGACTATTTCAGCGGCCCGACGCTTCAGTTCATCGCCAATAATCTGAGCT